>DATAWG010000034.1 GCA_036267355.1 Pirellulales bacterium
TTAGCGGCGCTGTCGTTTACCCTGCCGCTCCTCTTCCGCCTGCCACTCTGGAACACATCTCCGCGCTACCGCTCCACCCACACACCAACTAAAATCAGGCGATCAATCTCCGGAAAGCGACAAAACATCGTGAACGCTTACAAAGAGAGGAAGCAGAAGAATGGCTGCACGACTACTCGCTCCGAAACGCACTCGCGGACATGGACCGCCGTGGAATTCCGCGCTGGGAGCAGAGCGTGCTGCTGTTCGTGACGCCCGCCGAGGTAAATCCCTGGCCGCTGAACTTCGACACCTGGGCCGGAATGAACGGCGGAGAAGGACTTGCATTCCACCCACCGGCGACAGAGGACGCGAACGTTGACTTCAGTTCCTCTGGCGGGGCGGCAGGAGGGGGCGGGGAATCCGATTCGTTGGCCGACGGCGAGGTTCCGCTCGGCACCCAGTTTGACCCTGAACACCACAACCTTGTCGCAAGCCTGTATCGGGGCGGCGAGATTATTTCGCAACGCCAGTTCGTCAGTGGGAATATCAGGCCGGCCGAGATCGAGCTTGCCAATCGGCAGGGCTTGTCCGAACCGTGGCGGATCGGCGACACAGAGAACCGTGCGGTGCGCGCGTCGGACCTTCAGTCGGGCGACCTGCTCGTTCTTGACGGCCAGTTTCCGCCATGCGAAAGTTGCATGGCGCCATGGCCGACGGATCGTACACGACCGGGGCTGAGATCCACTACCGAGTTTTGGATGAATCTGGGAACACGGCGGTCTGGTCCGCCCAGCAAGGGGGCTACATATATGCAGGCTATGGGTCAGGCGGCGATTGACGAATTGGTGAGGAGAATCCGAGTGAAGCTCGCTAAAGACATCGGAAGGCCGGCTCAAATTGGCCCCTCTCCCGCAGAACTTCACCCGCCGGTCTCGGTCGATCAGCTCGCGGAACAAGAAATGCGCCTCGGGTTCGCCCTTCTCCCGCTGCTCCGACGGCTTTACGGGCAGATGGCCAACGGCGGCTTTGGCCCTGGTCACGGCCTCCTACTTCTCCGCCAACTCTCTCCAAGGGTCGACCATAGTGTCGCCACGCTATACCACCAGCTGCACGGGGCACGCGTGAAGCGCGGTGCGGTTTGGGTGTCTGGCGTGGTGCCCTTTTGCCAATGGGGCGACATCATTCTTTCCTGCGTGGACCTAAGCAACGGCGAGACCGCTGCCGATCCACCGGTCGTACGGTACGAGCCGAACATGCCCGAAGCGGCCACCTACGGCTATCTCGGAACGTCGCTGTTTCTTGGCGCGGGACTGATCCCCGAGGCGCCTACGCTGTCAAAATGGTTTGAGGATTGGCTCGTTGGGAAGGAGATGTTCCGTCGGCCGTATACTGATCCCAAGGCGCAGTAGCTCTCGCGATGTGCGATCGGTCGCTGCGAGTTGGACGATAACTACGCCGGAAAACGAAAAGGGGCAGGCAAAGGAGCGAAATTAAGGGGACGGGAGTCTTTTTAAATTACTCCCGTCCCCCGTAAATTCGAAATTCGATCGCACGGCAAATGCGTGAAGCTGCTGTCGACCTTGTTCGAGGGCCTCACGATTGCCCGCGGCACCAGTGCCCGTTCGATGGCCCGCACGGCCCGGCGGTGCGAGCCTGCCTATGAGCACTATGCGTCCTATTGCCAGCAAACCAACTTGCGATTCGACCTTTGGGTCCGACCTTCCACTCAGCTTTCGGGACCGCTGCAAGATGCAATCACTGAAGGAACTATTACCCTAAGGAACATTCCTGGCGCACGATGATGTCCAATAAGAGAAAACCAGTTACGGCCGCGGAGCTAATGCAAAGGCTTACAAGCGATCCCGGTTGGCTACGCCAAAACCAAATTCGTGAGGACCGGCGCCGCGCCCGCATTGCGCAGCTTCGCGCCGAGCTTGAACCAGAAGAACGGCCCATGTTGGAAGAGTTGGCTAAAGCGGGTCATGCCGTTAGCTCGGTTTGGGACTTGGTAAATACGAACGCGGCCTACCCGGCGGCAATTCCCGTGCTGGCCAGATATCTTCCGTCGATACGGCACCCTTCTTTGCGACAGGGAGTTGCGCGCGCACTTACTGTGCCTGAAGCGCGCGGCTGCGCCGGAATGACAATCTTGCAAGAATTGGTCGGGCAGAAAGATGCGCCCGGCAGTGAAGAGCGGTGGGCATTGGCGAATGCGCTCGTCAGCGCGGCCGACCGAAGCATGGTGGACGAGATCAGCGCAATGGCCGCCGATCCAAGTTATGCGGATGTGCGTGAACGATTCGAAGCGGCATTAGAGCGTCTTTGTTCGGAGTAGCGCATGGCCCATGATACAATTGAAGAGAAACTTCGCGCTCTGGATTACCACAAGCGAACAGGCCGAGGCAGGCTTGGAGCTCAGTAGCGAGTTGGACGAACTGGTGCGTCGTGAATATTGCAATCCATCGAACCGGCGGTTGGCCGGGCATGTGCGAGCGCGCGCGCTGAACTGGTTTTGGTTCCTGATTGATCCGACGATCGCGGCGACGAACCACGAGGCAGAACAAGGCTTGCGCGGAGCGGTGGTGAACCGCAAGGTTTGGGGCGGCAACCGGACGTGGGCCGGCGCACAAGTTCAAGCGACTTTGATGACCGTTCTCCGGACGTGCTGGCAACGACTCATCCCGCCATTCGGTTTCCTCGTGCAGGCCATTTGCAGCCCTCCCCCCAGCCGCTACCAGGCTGAGACGGTAAATCAAATACATTGAATTTTCCTCAGTTCGGTTCCTGACACCTTTAACGCTCCCCTCTTTTACGCTCTGATTGACGACGCGACGAATCAGACGTGCGCCCGATTCTTTGAGGAGGAGACGACGGTGGCAGCCATGACGAGCTTTCGTCGGTACGTCGAGCAGTATGGCTTGCCGCGATCGTTGTACGTGGATCGGGCCGGGATTTACGAGACGGCTCGGACGGCGACGGCGGACGAAGAATTAGCGGAAAGCGGGCCATTAACGCAGTTTGGCCGGGCGATGTCGGAGTTGGAAGTGGAGTTGATTTGCGCCCACAGTCCGCAGGCGAAGGGTCGCGTCGAACGCCGCCATGCGGTGTTCCAGGACCGGCTGGTGAAGGCGTTGCGATTATCTGGGATCGACGACTTGGACTCGGCGAATCGGTTCCTGGAGGAGAAGTTCCTTCCGGAGATGAACGAGCGATTTACGGTGACGGCCACGCGGACGGCGAACATGCATCGACGGTTGCCGCGGACCCTGAAGCTGGATGACGCGTTGTGCCTTCAAGAATCGCGGGTTGTACATAACGACTGGACGGTTCAGTGGCGTGGACGGCGCTTTCAACTGGCGGCTGCCAATCAATCGTTGGCGTTGGTGCGGCAGAGCGTCTTGGTGTGCGAACATTTGGACGGCACGATTCGCCTGATGCGCTCTGGGCGAGAGCTGGCATGGCACGAGATCTTCGAGCGGCGAACAAACCAACGATCGGCGGCCGCGGGCCCCACGGGCGTGGGCCGGGCCGGCATACGGCCAGCGGCCGACCATCCGTGGCGGACGAAGGTGCTCCCCCCGCGGGTCGCGCCGCCGGCCTGTCCGCCTTGCTGCGCTTCGGTCGCTTCGGTCGCTACGCTCCCTGCGCTCCCTCCGCTGCGCAAGGCGGACAGGCCGGCGGGAAAGAAGAAGAAGAGGAAGAAGAAGAGTAGACCCCTAACAGTAGCGGGACATTTCTAATGGTTTTGAAATGGGGACATTTCTATGGGTTGCTGACACCGCCTCGTTCTCCCCTCTCCCCTTTGCGGGAGAGGGAGCGAGGGTTAGGAGCGCGTTCCTGCGAATGGAGAAGGAGAGAAATCGGCGCGACGGGCTCGTTCGAAGTGCGGAAGGCTTGGCTGCGGTTGGCTAACCTGATCGGGGCGCTATAATCGGTGGAGGATCGCGGCAATGTGATATCGCCGCCGGTCCCACGTCGGGCGTCTTTCATCCTGATCCGCTCACCCCGCCGAAATCGACGCACCCCCATGCATTCTTCGCCAAAGCCAACGAACCTTCGCGACCTACGCGCCAGCGGATGGGTTTCCAAAACTGTCAAACGCGAAATTCAAGACAATTTCCTCCGCATGCTCCGCGACGGCGACGAACTGTTTCCGGGCATCGTCGGCTACGATAACACGGTCATCCCCGAAATCGACATCGCCCTGATCGCCGGGCACGACATGCTGTTCCTCGGCGAGAAAGGGCAAGCCAAAAGCCGGCTGATGCGGCTGTTGGTGCGGTTTTTGGATCCTGAAATTCCCTATATCAATGTGCCCGAGGCCCCGCTGCACGACGATCCGCTGCGGCCGATCAGCAATGTGGGCAAGCGGCTCGTGGCGTCGCGGACGGAAGCGGAGATTCCGATCGGATGGTGGAAGCGAGAAGACCGATATGCCGAGCGGCTTGCCCCGGGCACCAAGTTCGCCGACATCATCGGCGAAATCGATCCTTCGAAGTTGGCGGGGGGAACGAGCATGTCGGCCGAAGAAGCCCTGCATTTCGGCCTGATTCCGCGCATGCACCGCGGCATTTTCGCCATGAACGAATTGCCCGAACTGGATGAATTGGTGCAAGTCGGGTTGTTCAATATCCTCGAAGAGCGCGACGTGCAGATCCGCGGCTACCCGATCCGCTTCGATATCGACGTGCTACTGTTGTTTTCGGCCAATCCGTCGACGTTCAACCGCAGCGGCAAGGTGATTCCGCAATTGAAAGACCGCATTGGAGCGGTGATTCACACGCATTATCCGCGCGAGCGCGATTTGGGAATCCAGATCATGGAGCAAGAGGCGGCGGTGGATTTCGGCGGCGAATTTCCGGTCGTAGTGCCCTATTTCATGCGGGAGGTGATCGAGCAAGCGACGATCCTGGCTCGGAAAAGCAAGTATGTCGATCAGCAGTCGGGCGTTAGCGCGCGGTTCAGCATCGCGAACTACCGCACGATGGTCGCCAGCGCCCGGCACCGATCGGTCCGGCTTGGCGAGCGGCCAGCCGTGCCGCGGATCAGCGATTTGGGGCATCTGTATGCTTCGTCGCTGGGAAAGCTCGAACTCGACATGATGGGCAGCCACCAGCTATCCGAGCGGCAGGTGCTCGATGCCGTACTGGCCGAGGCGATCCGAATCGTGTTTGGCGAGTATGTCGATCGGCACGGGATCGAAGAGATTGGGCAAATTTTCGGTGAGGGAGTGAAGATCGAGGTGGGTGACATGCTGCCATCCTCGGAATATGCCCGGCGACTGGAGCGGGTTCCGCCGGTGTGGGACAAGGCTTTCGAGGTGAATGCCTCGGGCGATCCGGCGGTTCGGGCGGCGTGTGTCGAGTTTGTTTTGGCCGGATTGCATTCGCTGGAGAAGATTTCGCGGTCGCAGCACCATGGTCGGATCGTGTACGAAACGTGAATTGAAATGTGAATTTGTGGGCGCGCCGTTTGCTTTCATGTAGCCGTCGTTGGAGCGTTGTATCATAATGGCGTTGTTAGGAGGACCCGTTAGGAGGGTCTTTCCCCATTTTGCGAGGATCGAGGATCATGTACCAGAAAATCAGCTTATTGTCGGTAGCTGCCGCGCTCATGTTGGCCGGCGGCTGGGTTTTTGCCGCGGCGAGCCCGCTGCAAGCGCAAACCATTGTGCACGTGCGCACCGCTGATTTGAAACCCAGCGACACCGCGAACGTGAAGATTGAGCCGGCCGCATGGCGCGGTTATTCCCACACGTATTACCGTGCACCGTATCGGGCCAATTATCGCCCGTATTATCGGCCCTATTATTACGGCGGCGCCTACAGCGCTTGGTACGGAAATCCATACTCGTTTTATCCGTATAGCTATGGATACAGCTATCCGACCTACGGCTACAGCTCCCCGTACTATGGCTCCCCGTACTATGGCTCCTCTACCCCATACTCGAGCTACTACGCGCCCGGCTATGGCTACGGCTATTACGGACCGAGGGTGGGCGTGAGAATTGGGATCGGCATCGGCCGCGGACGGGTTTACTGGTAGTCGTTTGGCGAAGGACCGGCTGTGAGCACTATCGCCTCTGGCAGTCGGTTCCGAGGCAAACGGGCTGGAAGGCGAAACCGCGAGTGCGGCTTCGCTTTTCAGCCTGAATCGTTTTCAGTCCGGCGTCGCCGCGAGTTTCATAAACGCGTCCGGCAGGAATCGCAGCAAATCGCTGGCGATCATCGACACCTGCCCCAGCTTCTCTGCGGCAAGATCGCCGGCCAAGCCGTGGACATAGGCGCCGAGCTGCGCGGCTTCTAGCGGCGACATGCCCTGGCACAAGAGGGCGGCGATCACGCCCGTGAGAATGTCGCCGGTGCCGCCCGTGGCCATGCCGGGATTGCCGGTCGGGTTTCGCCATTCGCGCGGCCCGTCGGTCACAAGCGTGGGATGGCCTTTAAGCAGCACGATGATTCCGGCCCGGCTCGCCAAATCGACGGCTGCCGATGGCCGCTCTTCCGGGGGCATGTTGGATGCCCGCATCAGGCGCGCGAATTCGCCAGGATGCGGTGTGAGAACCCGCGGCCCCGCATGGTTCGGCAATGCATTAGTCAGCGTCGAAAGCGCGTTGAGGCCATCCGCATCGACGACCATCGGTTGCCGCAATTCGCTATAGAGTGCGGCGACGATGCCGGTCACTTCCAAACTGCGGCCTAAGCCGGGACCGCAGGCAACGACGGTTGCCCGGCCGGCGAGTTCGCGGATTTTAGCGAGCCCGGCCGAGGCGATCCGGCCTTCTTCATCGCACGGCAGCGCAGCCGTCATGAGCGACGGTTCGAAACCTGCCACGGTGGTCTGGCACGCGGCGGGTGTGGCGACCGTGACTAATCCGGCGCCGCTGCGCAGACACGCCATTGCCGAAAGCGAAATGGAGCCGGCCATCCCCTGCGAACCACCGATCAACAGCGCGTGGCCAAAGTCGCCCTTGTGGCTCTCCGGACGCCGCGGTGCAAGTCGTGGAAGGTGCATGGAGGAAAGGCTGTGAGGCTTGAGACTGCTGTGAAAAATTCGACATACTAGCCCGAAGCGTTAGCGAGGAAGAAGTGCAACAGCGCGTTGCGCTCGCAAATTTCGTGCATGGAACGAGGCTCCCTCGCTGACGCTTCGGGCCAGTGTCCGCTTCGGGCCAGTGGTCGAGGATTCCTCGCTAACGCTTCGAGCCAGTGTCGAGGATTCCTCGCCGACGCTTCGGGCCAGTGGTCGAGGATTCCTCGCTGACGCTTCGGGCCAGTGTCGAGGATTCCTCGCTAATGCTTTGGGCCAGTATAGTGTGGGACTGTCAGGTGGCGTGCTCTCTTGGTGCGAGCAATCTCGACGCGAAGCGTCGATTGCTGTCGTGCCTCACAGCCTCACGGTCTCAAGCCTCACGGCCTTTTCTTCGTGCAATCAATCCAGCAACATACCCGCCTTTGAATCCGGCGTCGATATTCACGACCGAGACATTCGCCGCGCAACTGTTCAGCATGCTGAGCAGCGCAGCGAGGCCGCCGAAATTCGCACCGTAGCCGACGCTCGTCGGAACTGCAATCACGGGCGCCGCCACATGGCCGCCGACCATGCTCGGCAGCGCCCCTTCCATTCCGGCGACGACGACGACCGCATCGGCCCGGCGAATTTCGTCCAGATGATCGAGCAATCGCTGCGGACCAGCGACGCCGACATCGGCCACGAGCGTCACGGCCGCGCCCATCCAGCGCGCCGTTTCCACGGCTTCCTCGGCCACGGGCAAGTCGGTGGTGCCGGCAGCGACAACGGCCACCAGACCGCCTGTGTTCGGCGATTCCATTTCGACCGCGATGCGAAAGGTGCGTGCGATCAGGTTGTAATTGCCGCGAGGAAATCGCTCCAATAGCGCCGCGGCCGGCTCGGCGGCAATTCGCGTGGCCAACACGTCGGCCCCCTCGGCGATCAGCCGCTCGAAAATTCGTTCGATGGTTGCGAGGCTCTTTCCTTCGCCGAACACGACCTCGGGAAACCCGCATCGCCGGCTGCGGTCCAAGTCGAGCTGCACATCGCCGAGATCGGCCGTTTTTGGGCGGCCCAATTCGCGCAAGAAATGGTCGAGCGAGATCGTGCCTCGCGACAGTTGTTCGGCAAGTTCGGCAATTTGCGATTGGTTCATTTCGGTCAATGTACTTGGCGGAAACGATGAACGCGACAGGCCACACCACGGCCACCGCGCGAAACCGCAAGCGAGCCGCCGACCTGATACCGGGTTGACGCTCGCTTGCGGTTTCGCGCTTCGGCTAGCCGGCCTCTTGCGAACCGCACCCTCGATCTGGTAGCAAATGACTACCACCAAACCCAATTCGGGCTCTCTTTAGCGGCCCCATCTCCGAGCGAGCATTCATGGACCGCTTCCGAGCGCGATGCGACAAGCTTCGCAAAAGTCTTGCCAAAGCCGGCGCCGATGGCCTGCTGGTGACGAATTTCGTCAATGTCACGTACCTGACGGGCTTCACCGGCGACGACAGTTTCCTGCTGGTGACGCCCAAGCATGCCATCCTGCTTAGCGACCCGCGTTATACGACCCAAATCGAGGAGGAATGCGGCGGGATCGACGTGGAAATTCGCAGCGTGAAGATGAACATGCTCGAGCTCGTGGCCCGCGCGGTCGAACGAGCTGGCCCGAAGCAACTCGCTGTCGAAGCCGATTCGATCACATTGGGTCTTGCCGACCGGATTGCCAACAAGTTGCCGAAGGTCGGCCTCGTGCCGCTTCCGAATTTGGTCGAGCGGCAGCGGATGGTGAAAGACAAGGAAGAAGTGGCCGAAATTCGCCGGGCCATTGATCAGGCGCAGCGAGCCTTTGCGGTGCTGCGTGCCTCGATTCGGCCTGAACAGACGGAAAAAGAGGTTGCCGACAATCTCGAACACCAAATGCGCCTGTTCGGCGCGAAGGGGGCGAGCTTCCCGTCGATCATTGCCGTAGGGCCGCGGGCCGCGTTGCCGCACGCTCGGCCGACCGCCAAGCGGATCGGCGAGAGCGAGTTTGTGTTGGTCGATTGGGGAGCCGATAGCTTGTATAAGAGCGACTTGACGCGGGTTTTGGTGACCGGTAAAATCCCGCCCAAACTCGAACGCGTGTACGGAGTTGTGTTAAAAGCGCAGCTCGCGGGCATTGAGGCCATCCGGCCCGGCGTCTCGTGTCAGGACGTCGATTCGGCCGCTCGAAAGGTGATTGAAGACGCCGGATTCGGCCGCCAATTCGGCCATGGACTCGGTCACGGCATTGGCCTGGACATCCATGAAGGACCACGGCTGGGCCAAGGGCAAAAGCATATTTTGGAATCGGGGATGGTCGTGACCGTCGAGCCGGGAATTTATTTGCCCGGCTGGGGGGGCGTGCGGATCGAAGACGATGTGCTGGTGACGAAAGGCGGGCATGAAGTGCTGACCAACGTGCCGAAACAGTGGTCCGACGCCTGCTTGGTTTGAAGCGATCAAGGCTTGGCCGAAAAACACCCTGCCTTCTCCCGCAAGAAGAGAGGGGGCTGTGGAGAAGATATTCTTCGGCCGAGTCAATAGGTCAGGTTCCGGCCTGGCGTGTCGGTGAAGGATTCATCCGAAACAATATTCTCCGGCCAATGCCGGGATCATCCGCGGAGACTCGGCATGTCCAATTCGGGCCCTGGCGCCGGCGATATTTTTGACGTTAAGAAGGTGCGCCGGCTCGTCGAGATGATGGAACAGCACGATCTGGCCGAGATTGATCTGCGACAAGGGGATCAGCGAATTCGGCTGCGGCGCGGCGGGGAAGTGCAACTTGCTCCGGCGGCCCATTATTCACCGCTCCCTCCCGCTGCCGTTCCACAATCTACCACGACGCCGGGCGCGCCGCCCGCCGGCGGCGCCGCGCCGGCCGACGCCGATCTGAAAGTGATCACCAGCCCGATGGTTGGCACGTTTTACGCCGCCCCGAGCCCCGAATCTCCGCCGTTCGTCAAAGTGGGAGATCATATCGGGCCGGAAACGGTGGTCTGCATTCTCGAAGCGATGAAGGTGCATAACCAGATTCAAGCCGAGATCGCGGGCCGTGTGGCTGCTGTGCTGGTGGAGAACGGCCAGCCCGTCGAATACGGGCAGCCGCTGTTCAAGATCGACACGCGTCAGTAGGAACCGAATGGAAAAGGACTTCTCGAAAACATCGTTTGTCGTCGGGGCCTCCCTCGCTAACGCTTCGGGCTAGTGTTGCGGTGGAAGATATTGGCCCGAAGCGTTAGCGAGACCGAGCTGCCAAACGGCGCTGCAAAACGGACCCGAATTTGGGGCCGGAGCCCGTGCCGACAATGACGTATGCCCCGACACTGGCCACTAATCTCCGACATCCGACGCCCGGCCCCCGACCCCTGACCGCAAATTGTTCAAACGTATTCTGATAGCCAATCGCGGCGAGATTGCTTTGCGCGTCATTCGCGCTTGCCGAGAAATGGGCATCGAAACGGTCGCCATCTTCAGCGAGGCCGATCGTGGCGCCGCGTACCTCGAATTGGCCGACGAAGCCTATTGTGTCGGTCCGGCGAAGGCTGCCGACAGCTATCTGCGAATCGAGCGGATTATCAGCGCCGCGGAAATCGGCAACGTGCAGGCCATTCATCCCGGTTATGGCTTCCTTTCGGAAAACGCGCATTTCAACGAGGTCTGCCGCACCTGCAATATCGACTTCATCGGTCCGACGCCGCAGGCCATGAGTCAGCTCGGCGACAAGAACGAAGCCCGGCGGATCGCGCGCGAAGCCGGAGTGCCGGTCGTGCCGGGAAGCGAGGGACTGATTCAAAGCGAGGGGGATGCCGTTCGCCTGGCCCATGAAATCGGCTTTCCCGTGCTCATCAAGGCCACGGCCGGCGGCGGCGGCCGCGGAATGCGCGTCGCCGCCAACGATCTGTCGCTCAAGAGCGCTCTACAACAAGCCGCCGCCGAAGCCGAAGCCGCATTCGGCAATGCGGGCATCTATTTGGAGCGCTACATCGAGCGGCCAAGGCACGTCGAAGTGCAACTGCTGGCCGATCATCATGGCAACGTGGTGCATCTCTGGGAGCGCGATTGCTCCGTGCAACGGCGGCATCAAAAATTGATCGAAGAAAGCCCCTCGGCGGCATTGCCCCCGGAAACGCGGACGGCCATGTGCGAAGCGGCCGTTCGGCTTGCCAAAACCGCCGGATACACCAACGCCGGCACGTGCGAATTCATCGTCGATCAAACCGGCAATTTCTACTTCATCGAAGTCAATGCCCGCATTCAAGTCGAGCACCCGGTGAGCGAAATGGTCACCGGCATCGATCTGATCAAGTCGCAGATTCGCGTCGCTGCCGGGGAGCCGTTACCCTTCAAGCAAGACGACATCCAAGCCCGCGGGCATGCGATCGAATGCCGCATCAACGCCGAAGACCCGCGGCGGAATTTTCAGCCCTCGCCCGGCCGCATCGAGCGGATTATCGCTCCCGGCGGCTTCGGCGTGCGCTTCGATTCGCATGCCTACAGCGGCTACACGGTTTCGCCGTACTACGATTCGATGATCGGCAAGCTGATCGTTCATCAGCCGACGCGCCGCGAGGCCATCGATTGCATGCTGCGTGCGTTGCGTGAATTGCGGGTCGAGGGCATTCGCACCAC
Organism: Pirellulales bacterium; assembly: GCA_036267355.1. NCBI lineage: Bacteria > Pseudomonadati > Planctomycetota > Planctomycetia > Pirellulales > Pirellulales bacterium. The sequence continues at coordinate 11,641 of DATAWG010000034.1, forward strand.
GGTGCCGTTGCATCAGGAAATTCTTTCGCACGCGGCGTTCAGCGAAAGCCGCATCGACACGACATTCGTCGAGCGCACGTGGATGAACTAGCCCCCCGCACCGGCCATCGCTCAAAGTGTCCAAGCCCGGTGAAGCCCGCCGCAGGATTGCCTTCGTGCGCTGTTCGTTCCCGCGGCCTTCCCTGGGCTCGGGGGCGCTGTTAGAGTGCGGATGCACTCTTGTCAGCCGCTCGAATCCATGTACGCCGACATTCGCGGACAGCTTGTGTTTCTTGGCACCGGCACTTCGGTCGGCGTGCCCTGTGTCGGGTGCGATTGCAGCACCTGCATGAGCGATCATCCGAAAAACCAACGCACACGCTGCGCGGTGGTGCTCGGGCTGCCGGAAGGGAATCTGCTCGTCGACACGCCGCCCGATCTGCGCGCGCAATTGCTTCGCGAGAAGATTGGACGCGTGCACAGCGTGCTCTATACGCACGACCACGCGGACCATTTGTTTGGCCTCGATGATCTGCGAATCTTTCCCTATTACCTGGGCCGGCGAATGCCGGTGTACTGCGAAGATTTCGTCGAGGCGCGGATTCGCAAATCGTTCGACTATGCGTTCACGCCCGAGGCGCCGTCCTATGGCGGCGGAGTGCCGCAGTTGGATTTCAACCGCATCACGACCGAGCCATTTTTCGTGCTGGGGCAACGGGTGACGCCGATGCGGCTCGAGCATGGCCGCTTTCGCGTGATGGGCTTTCGCTTCGGCAATATCGCATATTGCACCGATACCAATGCCATCCCGGCCGAAAGCCGGCCACTATTGGAAGGGCTCGATGTGCTAATCCTCGACGCATTGAGGCCGCGTTCGCATACGACCCATTTCAGCTTGGATCAGGCGATCGCCGCGGCCCGGGAGTTGAATCCGAAGCGGACGCTGTTCACGCACATGTCGCACGAATTGGAGCACGAAGCGACCAACGCCGCGCTCCCCGCCGGCATGGAACTGGCCTACGATGGCTTGCGAGTTCCGTTGAGTTGACCGCGTGATCGGGGCGCGATGCCCGCGGCCTTGCCTGGGCATGTAGTCCGCAAGATCATGCCCACGCCGAGGCCGTGGGCATGGCACCCATCCTGCGGCAGTCGCCGTCATTGATTCGTTTGCTCGGCCCATTGCTCGAGCAGGTCGCGAGCGGCGCCGCTATCGATCGCGTCGGCCGCAATTTTTGCAGCCGCGAGCGGCGCGTCGGCTTGGCCGGCAGTGTAAATGGCGGCCGCCGAGTTCGCCACGACGATGTCGCGGGCCCCCCCGCGTTCGCCCGCCAGCACACGGTGGATCATTGCCGCGCTTTCCTCCGGACCCGACACGAATAGCGCGTCCAGCGGCGACGGCGTGAGGCCGAAGTCCGCCGGGCGCCAAGTGAACCTGCGGAGATTGCCCGCAGCAATTTCGGTGACGCGGGTCGCGCCGGCGATGGTCACTTCGTCGAAATTTCCTTCGCCGGTAACAACGAGCGAGCGTGTGGTTCCCAATCGCGCGAGCGATTCGGCCAACAATTCGTGCAAATGCGGCTTGCCGACGCCAAGCAACTGAAACGGCGCACCGGCCGGATTCGACAGCGGCCCGAGAAGGTTGAAAATGGTCGGCACGCCGAGCCGCTTACGAATCGCCGAGACTTGTCGCATGGCCGGATGCAACAGCGGGGCATAGCAAAAGCAAATTCCCAACTGATCGAGACATCGTTCGACGGCCGGCACGTCGGCTTCGATATTGACGCCCAGCGCGGCAAGCACATCGGCCGAGCCACTCCGGCTCGAAACGGCACGGTTGCCGTGCTTTGCCACGGGCACGCCGGCTGCCGCGGTTACGATTGCCGCCGCCGTGCTGACGTTGAAGGTTCGCCATCCGTCGCCGCCCGTTCCGCAAGTGTCGATGATCCCGCTGCGCTGCGAGCGAATCGGCGTCATGTGCCGGCGCATGGCGATCGCGGCGCCGGCGACTTCACCGACGGTCTCGCCTTTGACGCGCAAAGCGGTAAGCAAAATCGCGATTTCCGATTCGCTGAGTTCGCCGCTCATCACCCGGTCGATGGCCGTGGTCATCTCATCCTGCGCGAGGTTTATCCCCGCCGAGATCTGGCCCAGGATGGCGGCGATTGTGGGCGGCATCGTTTGTTGTGTCATGAATTTCAACTAGGCGGATCTCATCCGAGGCATTTCGACGCGAGCATTGTACGAACGCAACCCTTGTTCGGCTAACGACCAGTTCTTAGAATACCGCGAGTCGGCCTGCTTCGAGGGCCACCAGCGTCTCGATTGCGGAAAGCCGTATCAAAATGAGGCATTTTCCGGCCTCGCGATCGAAGGAATCTCGAAGCCGGCCTGGTGTCTTTTACTAGCATTCGTCCTTGCAACAAGTGTTGGATCCGCGCATGGCCAGGAAGGTGATTCTCGACGTGGATCCGGGGATCGACGATGCACTGGCAGTGGTGCTCGCGCTATTCGACCCGGGGCTAGAGGTGGTCGCCGTGACGGCCACGGCGGGCAACGTCGGCGCGCAGCAGGCGACGGTCAACGTTCAAACGATCGTCGAATTGCTCGATCCGGCGCGCTTGCCGCGACTGGGCGCGGCGCCGCTCGATATCGCGGTGTCCGACGACGCGCGGATCATTCATGGCTCCGATGGCTTGGGCAACGCCGGATTTCCAGTCGCCGAATTGCACAACATGCATCCGGCCGAAAAGGTGCTGTGCGATGAAGTGCGCGCGGCGCCCGAGGAGATCACGATTCTCGCGCTGGGGCCGCTGACGAATATCGCCCGCGCCATCCAGCGCGACTCGACATTTGCCGCGGGCGTCGGACGGTTAATTATCGTCGGCGGCAGCGTAACGGGGCCGGGCAATGTCACTCCGGCCGCGGAATTCAATATTTATTGCGATCCCCTCTCGGCCCGAACGGTGCTGCGGTCGCATATGACGAAGACGCTGTTGCCGCTGGAAGTGACCAACCAATTGATCATGACATTCGATTGGCTCGACCTGCTGCCTGCCGAATCGACCCGCGCGGGCTCGCTATTGCGGCGAATTTTGCCGTTTGCGTTTCGTTCGCATCGGCAAGAGCTGGGCTTGGAAGGGATGTATATCGACGATGCTTTGGGCGTCGTAGCAGCGGCCCATTCGGAGCTGTTCGAAACACGCGAGATGGGTGGCGACGTCGAAACGCAAGGCGAAATAACGTTTGGTGCGACCGTGTTCGACCGCCGACAGGCGCAGAAATGGCGGTCCAATGCCGACGTGGCCGTGTCGATGGACGCCCTCGGCGTAAAGGACTATATCCTCCGCACGCTGGCCGAAGCCGCGCGAGCCGGATGAGGGGAAGGCCGTGGGGCTTTGAGGCAACGCGACGACCGCACTTTGTCGGCCTTGGCTTCGTTGCCTTCGTAGCTCAAGCCTCACAGCCTCACAGCCTAAAACAAAAACTCTGCCCGGGAGAAATCTCCCGGGCAGAGTTGAATCATCGCATCGCACTCAGAGCCAACCGAAACTAGTAGGTGTTGGCATAGGTCTGAGCGTGGCTCAGCGAGGCCGAGTGATCGACCAGCGGAGCCGGCGGGGTGCTGTCGTCCGTCGTCTTCGGCGGGGCCGGAGGAGCCGGAGGAGCTACCGGAGCAGCCGGGGCCGGAGCCGGGGCAGCAGCAGCCGGAGCCGCACCGCAAGAAGCTTCGCAAGCGCAGCTCTTTTCGCAGCAGCTGGAGCCGCAGCTCGAGCAGCCGCAGGAGTGAGTGCAGCAGAAGAGGTCGAACAGACCGCAGTGGTGCCGGCAACCGCATCCGCAGCTCGAGCAGCCGCAGTTGCTGGTGCAACCGCAAGACGGCTCAGCCTTCGCACAACCGCAGCTCGGCTCGCAAGCCGGCTTCGCACAGCAGCTCGGGGCTGCACAGCACGACGGCTTGGCGCATCCGCAGCTCGGCTCGCAAGCCGGCTTGGCGCAGCAGCTCGGGGCAGCCGCACAGCACGAGGGAGCGGCGCATCCGCAGCTCTTCTCGCAGCAACTATGGCAGCAGCTCGAGCAGCAACCGCAGCCGAACAGGTCGAACAAGCCGCAGCAGTGGTGGTGGCAGCATCCGCAACCGCAGTTGCTCGCGCAACCGCAGCTATTGGCGCAACCGCACGACGCTTCAGCCGGCTTCGCACAGCAGCTCGGGGCTGCACAGCACGACGGCTTGGCGCAGCAGCTTGGGGCCGCGGCGCAGCAGCTTGGGGCAGCCGCACAGCACGAGGGAGCGGCGCATCCGCAGCTCTTCTCGCAGCAGCCGCAACCGCAGCGGTGCAAACCGCAGAACAGGTCGATGTGGTGGCAGCAGCATCCGCAGCTCGAGCAACCGCAGCTGCTCGCGCAACCGCAGCTGCTGGCACAACCGCACGATGCCTCGCAGGCCGGCTTGGCGCAGCAGCTCGGGGCCGCGGCGCAGCACGACGGTTTGGCGCAGCCGCACGACGCCTCGCAGGCCGGCTTGGCGCAGCAGCTTGGGGCCGCTGCACAGCAGCTCGGGGCAGCCGCGCAGCAGGTCTTTTCGCAGCACGAAGGGGCGGCACAGTTTTCACTGCCGCAACAGTTCAGGCCAAGCATGCGGTCGAGCAATTCGGCGCCGAAGCTCTGTCCGCAGAGGCCTGCGCTAAGAACTAGCGCTCCAAGTACCAATTTCCATTTCATCGAGCAACCTCTCCTGTTAGGGGTTGAACCGCGAGCGTTCGTTGGTCCCGCGCCTCAAGCCGACGCGTCCGTCAAGGCAGCTTCGGAACGTGTCGGCTGTCCGTTCCGTTCGGTCGAGCCAGCTTTCGCGTCCTTGTCGCTGGAATCGTCGGATTGGACAAATTTCGGGCGGGGTAATGCGGGCTGGAATGCTCGCGGTTCAAACGATGTAGTGCGCCAGGGCCGTCGAACCAATCCATGGTCCGAATAGCCGCGCGGTTGCCTGACGCGCCCTTGAACGTGCTTCGGGAGCACGTATCTTCTGTAAGGACACCTACCGTATCGGCAGCGTAAGGAAGACCCCTTGAGCGACCGGAAGTAATTTTCACAGAATGGCTTACGACTCCTGTTGGGCAAACCTTGACGCGCCCATAAGGTGGCCAAACCTTAACGCGCGCACCGCGCGCATCGAGGCCGGATCACCGGCATCACGCACAAAACTTTCGCCGGTTAACGCGCGTCTGCGTGATCGCCTGGTTCGCACTGCGGCAAGCAGCGGTCGCGATCCCCCCGCAAGCCGCGAGATTCCGTCTGCAGCGGGCGGCGCATCGAACATCTGAATTGAGTTAAAGTTCTTGCCGTGGCGGAAGAATTGCGCCGCCAGAAAATCTTCTCCCACCCCCTCAATGATGCGCCTTGTCGGTTTGCCGGCTGTGGCTTATCTTGAACCTATCCTTCCCACCATTCCCGCCGGACCTCCGGAACCCACCGGGAGCTAAAAACTCATGCGACACCGTTTCTCTGCCGTTTGCGGCCTGCTCGTGATCCTTGGCATTGCTGGTTGCGGTGAATCCGCCAACGAACCAGCCAAGCAAGTTGCCCAGTCCACTCCACCAAATGCCCCGGCGAAAACTCCCGCGGATGAAATCGTCCCGCCCCCCAAGCCGGCAAAGGTCGAGACAGTGCCGCCCGAGGTTCCGCCCACGAAGCCGGACACCGCCGTAACGCCGAAGACTCTCCCGGCCGAAACCAATCCCATCACGCCGGCAGAGACCAAGCCGGCAGAGACCAAGCCGGCAGAGACCAAGCCGGCAGAGACCAGGCCTGTCGAATCAAAGCCTGTCGAATCAAAGCCTGCAGAAACGAAGCCTGCAGAAACGAAGCCTGCAGAAACGAAGCCTGCAGAAACGAAGCCCGGCGAAGGGGCTCCCGGCGAAACCCATGTCGCCGGCGATCCGCTGGATTGGCCCAATTGGCGCGGGCCCGAGCAAAACGGCGTCTCCCGCGAAACCGGCCTGATCGACCACTGGAATCCGGAAACCGGCGAAAACGTTCTCTGGAAAAATGACACCGCTGGCGGCATTTCCTCGCCCATCATCATGCGAGGAAAGGTCTACATGATTAATCGCTACAAGCCGGGCACGCATGAAGACGGCGAACAAGTGATTTGCCTCGACGCCCAGACCGGCAAAGAAATCTGGCACAATCGCCACAACATGTTTTTGTCCGACGTGCCGGCGGAGCGCATCGGCTGGGCCAGTTGCGTCGGCGATCCGGCGACCGGCCGGGTCTATTCGTTGGGCACCAACGGTTTGGCGCAATGTTTCGACGGCGACACGGGCCATGAAATCTGGTCGCATTCGTTGCAAGAAGAATTCGGCGGCATCAGTGTCTATGGCGGCCGCACCAATATTCCCGTCGTTTTCGACGATATGGTGATGATCAGTTGCGTCACGGTGGGTTGGGGCGATAAGTCGCTGCCGGCCCATCGTTTCTTGGGCTTGGACAAAAACACCGGCGAAGTTCGCTGGTACAACGGCACCACGCCGCTTCCCGAGGATACGACGTTCAGCACGCCCTTCTTGACGGTGCTCGAAAATCAGCCCGAGATGATTTTCGGTTCCAGCGATGGGGCCGTCTGGTCGTTTCAACCGCGCACCGGCCAGCCGATCTGGCATTTCAAGATGTCGCGGCGCGGATTGAGCGTTTCGCCGTTGGTCGTCGGCAAGACAATCTACATGGCCCAGAATGAAGAGAATCTCGACAACGTCACGCAAGGCATGCTGACTGCATTCCGCGGTGTCGGCAAAGGCGATATCACGCAAGATGCCCCGATTTGGCATTTGCGAGGCGTGATGGCCGGCAAGAGTTCGCCGATCCTCGTCGACGGCCGAATCTATCAGTCCGACGATCAAAACAATCTCTACATCGTCGACGCGGCCACCGGCAAACTGGTCAAGCAGGTCAAGTTGATCGGCGAGATCGTTCGCGGCAGCCCGCTGTTCGCCGACGGCAAAATCTATCTTTGCTCGACGACCGCCTGGCATTGCTTCCGGCCGACGGCCAAGGGGGTCGAGGTGGTGCAGAAGATGCGTTTGCCGACCGACGACGAAGTGTCGGCGTCGGTGGTTGTCTCGCACGGCCGGCTCTATCTGGCCACGAATGCCCGCCTCTATTGCCTCGGCAAAAAGGATCAGAAACCGGCGGCCACGCCAATTCCGCCGCGGCCTGCCGAGCCGCCATCGGCCGACGACAAAACGCCGGCCGAGGTGCAAGTCGTGCCGGCCGAGTTGTTGATGACTTCCGGCGGAGAACAGCAATTCCACATCCGGCTCTTCAACAGCCGCGGCCAATTCCTTCGTGATGCGCCGACCGCGAGCTTCACGCTCGCTGGTCCGGGCAAGATCGACGACGCCGGTTTATACAAGGCCGACAACAATGCCGAGCACACGGCGACGATCGTCACCGCGAAGGTCGGCGATATCAAGGGTACAGCGCGAATTCGCGTTGTGCCGCCGCTGCCCTGGAAGTTCGACTTCCAGAAAATTCCGCTCGCGGCGAATGCCAAGGGCGTAAAGGTCGGTGAGCCGCCGATCACTTGGGTCGGCGCGAGCCATCGCAACGTGGTTCGCGAGCTCGATGGCCGCAAGGTGCTCGTGAAAGTGAACACGATTCCCAAAGGGACGCGCAGCCAAAGCTGGATGGGCCCGATCAACCTGCACGACTACACCGTCCAGGCCGATGTCCGCGCGTCTGGCGAAGGCGAAAAGATTCCCGATATCGGCCTGATCGGCCAGCGCTATACGCTGGCAATGCTCGGTGCCGATCAGGAATTGCAGATTCGCTATTGGCCGCCGCAAGTGGCCACACAGTTTTCGGAGACGGTCCCGTTCAAGTGGAAGCCAAAGACGTGGTATACGATCAAATTTCGCGCTTCGCTGGTCGATGGCAAGGCGATCTTGAAGGGGAAAGTCTGGCCGCGCGATGATAAGGAGCCCGACGCCTGGACGATCGAAGCGACCGACAAATTGCCGAATGTCGAGGGAAGCCCCGGTTTATTCGGCGACGCCACGAACAAGCCCGAAATTTACTACGACAACGTGCAGGTATACCCCAATTCAGACACCGCCAAGACCGCAGCCACCCCGTAGGTCGGGCTTTCCAGCCCGACGGGGCACACCGTAGGTCGGGCTTTCCAGCCCGACGGAGTGCCACAGGATTGCGAGCTACGTTTTGGTAGCCCACTGCCCTGCGAAACCGCAGTCCGGCAAACTTCGATCCATTTGATTTCCCACCTCACAACCGACCTCGCCCACCCCTCCACTCTGCTGTTCCACGGAGTTTTTCGCCATGAGCCGAACCATTTGGCGTTTTCGAAAATTCATCTTCCCGATCGGCGCCGTTGCGGCGATCGTTGCCATGACGATTGCCGGCGCCCGCGGCGCACAAAAGGATGTCGATAAAGCATCCGATCCCGCGGCCACTTCAAACTCCGCTACGCCCGCAAACGCGACCGCCACGAAAGAGGCGGCCAAGCCAGAGTCGCCAGCAAAGGGCGCCGCTTCCAACGATGAGAAACTCCCCATCGACCCGGTCGCCTCGCAAATCAAGTCCGGCGATTGGAACCAATGGGGCGGCTCGTCGATCCGCGACAACACGCCCACCGGCAAGAATATTCCGACCGATTGGAACGTCGGCTCGTTCGACGATCAAACCGGCGCGTGGAAAAAGGAAGGCGCGAAGAATATCCGCTGGGCCGCTCGCCTCGGCTCCCAGAGCTACGGCAATCCGATCGTGGCCAATGGCAAGGTGTTCATCGGCACCAACAACGGCTCCGGCTATCTGAAGCGCTATCCGCCGGCCGTCGATTTGGGAGTGCTGCTGTGCTTCAACCAAGACGACGGAAAATTTCTCTGGCAAGACTCGAGCGAAAAGCTCCCCACCGGCCGCGTGAACGACTGGCCCCTGCAAGGCATCTGCTCCACCCCGTTGGCCGAAGGGCGCCGCTTGTGGTACGTCACCAGCCGCGGCGAAGTGAAATGCCTCGACGTCGACAAGCGCAAAGCAGGCACGACCGACGAACCGGCCGTGATCTGGACGCTCGACATGATGAAGACGCTCGGCGTCTCGCAGCACAATATGGCCGCCTGCTCGGTGACCGACGCCGGCGACATTCTGTTCGTCAACACTGGCAACGGCGTCGACGAAGCCCATATCAAGCTCCCCTCGCCGTTTGCCCCGAGTTTCATTGCCGTCGACAAGAACACGGGCAAAGTGCTTTGGACCGACAACACGCCCGGCAAGAACGTGCTCCACGGCCAATGGTCGAGCCCATCGTGGGCCGTGCTCGGCGGCGTGCCGCAAGTGATCTTCGGCGCCGGCGACGGCTATGTGTATAGCTTCTTGGGCACCGCCGAAAACGTCGATGGCCACCCGAAGCTGCTCTGGAAATTCGATTGTAACCCGAAGGAGTCGAAATACGTTCTTGGCGGCCAGTCGACGCGCAACCACATCATCGGCACTCCGGTGATCTACGACGGCCTGGTCTATGTCGGCGTCGGCGAAGATCCGGAACACGGCGAAGGGAACGGCCATTTCTGGTGCATCGACCCGACCAAGCGCGGCGACGTGAGCCCCGAATTGGCCTACAACGTGAAAGACCTCGAGCATCCGATCCTGCACGTCAACCGCAATCAGGCCGTCCGCACCGAGCTCGGCGAAGTCGCCCGGCCCAATGCGAACTCGGCCGCGGTGTGGCACTATGCCGGCTTCGATGCGAACGGCGATGGCAAGCTCGATTTCACCGAAACGATGCACCGCACGATCGGCACCGCCACGATCAAAAACAATCTGCTCTTCATCGCCGATTTCAGCGGCGTATTGCATTGCCTTGATGCAAAGACGGGCAAGCCCCATTGGGCCTACGACATGCTCGCCGCCTGCTGGGGATCGGCCTGCATCGTGGAAGATAAGGTGTATATCGGCAATGAAGACGGCTCGGTGTTCATCTTCAAGCTCTCGCCGAAAATGGAATTGCTCTCGAAGGATTCCGACGGCAAGCCGGGCGGCATCAGCATGGGCAGCGCCGTCTACAGCACGCCGATCGTTGCCGACAACGTGCTTTACATCTCGAACAAAAACTACTTGTTCGCGATCCAAGCCCCGCCGCAAGTCGCCCAGCAATAAACTGTTCCCTGCCGCTTGGCTATTGTGGCGTGCCCAGCGGCGCGCGTCCCTCGCTAACGCGTCGGGCTTGTATCGCCGAGACTAGCCCGAAGCGTTAGCGAGGGACGCCGCTGACAGACGTTGCCTTGCCTTCACTGGCAGCGGCATAAGGGCTTCTGAATCGGAATGACGAGGTCGCTTTCCGGACCGTGACGTTGCCTTGCCTTCACTGGCAGCGGCATAAGGGCTTCTGAATCGCAATGACGAGGTCGCTTTCCGGACCGAGATGTTGCGTTGCCCTCACTGGCAGCGGCATAAAGGGGGCCACTGCTGGCTTGCTCCAGCAGTGTGTGGCATCGCCGCCTCACTGCGGCACGGTTCGACGATTCGCCGCCGGCGATTGCGATCCGGCGCTCAACCGCTGCAAATTCGCGAGCGCTTGCTGCTTGAGCGCCCCGCTGGCTCGACGGGCCGCGCTGCGATATTCGATCTTGGCGAGCCCCGGCTTCCCGGCCGCCTCGTGGGCCTGAGCCCGATCGATGATTTTCTGCGCTTCGGCGGCCGTGGCCGCATCCTCGGCCACCTGCTCGCGACGGATCTCGGCCAGGCTCGCCCCGGCCGCGTCCGTGGCCAACACATTCGGCGCCGATTGTGGATTGCCCGAGGCGGCGGCGTTTCCGCCCGTGGCGTCAAAATCCTTTCCAAGCAGGGCCTTGTCCATCGCGTCGAAATCGTGGATCGTTGCCCGCACGCTCACGCTGCCGCCGTGGCCGCCGTTGGCGGTCGCGCTATTGGCGAACGGCCGGAATCCCAAGCCGGGAATGCCGGCTTGTGAACTGCCGCTTGCCGCGGAATTCATCCCGCCCAGAAATCCTTCGCCACTATCGGGCACTTCGACTGAGGTGCTGATCGCAAAGAAATTGAACGTCGGCAATTGCACCGTCGTCGCGCCCGCCCCGCGATAAGGAACCATCTGGGCCGCCAACCGGCCAACGCCCAAGAGGCCGATCACCATCGTCAAAGCAAAACTGTTCGTCGCGCGCAACATCGGTCACACTCCCATCGCAAGCAAGCAATTGCGTTCCGTCCCCGCTGCGCATTTTATCGCTGTGCAATATCGCTCCGCAACGCAATCAACCCGCGCTCATGCCTGCCTGAGATTGCAAACCGGCCAAAGCGAGCCGTCGGGGCGCATGCGGAGGATGGCCGTCAGTTCGCCGGCGGCGTCGACGGCCGCGCATTCGTCGCCCGGCAGAAGTTCTTGCGGTCGCTGGCGATCGGCCGGCAAGCTCAGGCCGTGAAGCACGGCGGTCGCCTCATCGTCGCCCAGCCGGACGACCGGCAGCGATGCGACGGCTTGCAATGCCGGCAACAGGGCCGCGGCGAGATTTTCGCGCGTGATCGAGCGTGGGTCTGCGGCGGCGGCCAAGTGGAATGGCCCGATTTCGGTCCGCACCAGATTCGACATCACCGCCGCCGTGGCGAGCGATTCCGCCAAATCTCGCCCCAGCGAGCGAACATAAGTTCCCGATCCGCAGCGAATATCGAGGACGACGCGCGGATAATCGTATTCGGCGATTCGCAGGCTGTGGATCGTCACCGGCCGCGGAGCGAGTTCGACGCTGCGTCCAGCCCGGGCTAGTTCGTAGGCCCGGCGTCCGCCGATTTTCACGGCCGAAAAGTTGGGAGGCCGCTGCTGGATCTCGCCGACAAACCCGGCCGCGGCCTGCTCGAGCTCGGCGAGGTTCGGCACCGGCGGATCCAAAAGCAATTCGGCATCGAGCTCGACATCGTCGGATGGGCTGCGGCGGCCGAGAAGAAACGTGGCCCAATAGCGCTTCGGCATGCGCTGCACGTATTCGATGAGCCGCGTGGCCGAGCCGACCGCAACGACCAGCACACCCTCGGCCAGCGGATCGAGCGTTCCGGCATGGCCGATCTTATCGGGCCGCACGACGCGCTTCAGCCACCCGACCACGTCCGCGGAAGTGACCCGTGCCGGTTTACGCAGATTCAACAACCCAAATGACACAGGAACTCCTGACTAGGGTGAGGGGATAGGGTTAGGGGCTAGGAGACGAAGCACGCTCGCGCGTTCTAACCTCTCACCCTAACCCCTCTCCTATTTCAGTCTTTCCCTTTGTGGGCGACTTTCGGCCAATAGGTTTTGAAGTTGAAATTCAGGCTGTTGTCGCCGTCGTGGCAACGGATGCAGCCTTGTTCGGCGTCGGCCATGGAGACGTGCATCGCGGCGCGGAGCCGGTCGCGCTCTTTATCGTCAACGGTTTTCGTGCCCGACTCGATGGCCACGTGTTCGGAGCCCGGGCCGTGGCAATTTTCGCAGCCGTTGTGGGCCAATTGCGGCGTTTTTTGCATGCTCTCGTAGCCCCCTTCGAACGGCCGGAACCGTTGCGGATCCCAACCGGTCACATGGCAGCTCAAGCATTGCGGATCGAAATTGCGCGGCGGATTGAGCTTTGCCAGAGTGTCGAGCGCTTTGGCATGCGGCGTTTTTTCCCACACCGCAAAAGCCTTCGTGTGGCAATCGGCGCAGGCCTGCGAGCCCGCATAGGTCCAACCGCTCGGCTGTTTCTCGGGCGTAACATTCAGGCCGGCTAGCCCGAGTGTTTTGAGCTGCTCCTGATAATCGGCCATCACGCGCTTCATGTCGCGCGATTCGCCCCAATGAGCGTCGAGTGCGACGCGCTCGAATCGCACGGGATGTTCCGCGTCGTCGAACAAGCCGACGACGTTCACATACTCGGCCTTCTGGCTGACTTCGATCAGCCGCGTTTTCGCGTCGGGGGCCGTGTCGGGCTGCGGCGGAGGGACCGGCGCTCCGTAGCTGACGACGACGAAATCGAATTCCGGAAATTGCTTCACCAATTGGAGTGTTTCGTCCTTCGACGCCTGCGCCAACAGCAGCATCCGCTCGGCCCCCGCTTTTTTCATCTGCGGCACGACTTCGGCCAGCGCCGCTTGGGCCGGCTTGAAAGCCACGTCGGGATTGTTGATCGCCTTCTGCTCGGCGTCGCCGAGAATCGAAGTAACGCCGATTTTGATTCCGCCGACCGTGCTGACACGGAAGCGCGGCGTCAATCCTTGGCTGAAATCGAACAGGGCGACATTTGCCGACACGAACGGGCTGTCGGCTTGCTTGAGATCCGTTACGGCGAGGGTGAGCGATTCGGCCGGCAATTTCAAATCGTCTGGCCCGAATCCGATGGCCGTGTAGTGCATCGTTTTGAGCGCATCGGAGGTGGCCAGGAATTTCAATTCGGCCTGTTTGCCGAATCGCTCGATCTGACCGCCGACGTCGACGGTTTCGACGGCCCAGCCGTCGGCCGCCAGTTTATTCAAGAAGTTTGCCCGCCGGCTAAGCCCTCCCTTTTGATTCTCCAAGCCGGAGCAGCCGCAGGGCTCGATATAGCCCATTTGCATGCCGCTGCAAACGATGACGGCCTTCGGGCGGGGCCAGTTCTTGAACGGCGGATCATTGGCCGCCGCGCCGGCCGACGGACCAGGGTTCGGCTTGATGAGCGTTGCGGGCGGGGAAGACTCGCTGGCTACATGCGCCGGCGCCGCCGGCTGCCGCGTAGATTGCTCCAAACTACCGGAACTCGCGTTCGGCTGTGGCTTCGCGTCTTGATTGGCATCCGGCCGCGGACAGCCGAGCGAAAAGAACAGCGTCGCCGCAAATGCCGCCGCTGCCGCAATGGTTTTTCGAAGCATGCACTTCCCTGTGATGATAAAGAGATCCTATTCCTCGATCGCGTAACGCACCAAAATCTGCATCTGTTTGTTGTCGGGCAAACCGGTGTCGAGAAAAATGCGCGCCAATGGGGCGATCGGGGTGCCTAAATGGTCTTCCGAAGGCGTGCCGGGCGGAATTTCGATCGTCAGCGGCACGCGTCCGACGTCGGCCTTCAATTTCTGCAACTTTCCCACGGTCGCTTTAAGCGTCGTCGGCACCACCTTGGCGACCCGAAAATCAGCCTGTTTGAGTGCATCGCCGCGAATCATCAGGTACAGCACCGCTTTCGCCCCTTCGCGCGACCGCACCTGATCCAGCATCAAAATTCCCCGCGCGGCATCCCACTCCGGTCCCCCTTGTAATTCCACCTGGCTAGCAATGTGCCCTTCGATGGCCAATTGCAACTGAGGATTGCCGGGCGTGTTCAATTGAAAGCGGATTCTCTCGGCAAATGCCCCTGCGGGCAAGCCGGGTTTGACGGTGACATACACCAGCACGCCGCTTTTTGCCCCTTCTTCCTCCTTTAGCTGGTCCGCCGTCAGGGGCGTTAGGGCGAGGTCGAAAAACTTCGCCAACGATTTGTCCGACCATTGCGGATCCTCGACAGCCAGATGGTCGCTATCGAACGAATACACGCGCGATTCGGCCGTCTCGCTTCGATTGGGCGCGATGCTAGAGAAAACAATCGTCTCTGGCGCCTGCAGATAGCTTGACACGACGTTGCCGTAGACGGTCAATTCGAGTCTCTGCCGCGCCGGGTCGTTGGTCAGCACCTGGGCGCTTTGCCGAAATGGGCCGCGCGACTTCGGATGCCATTCGACTTCGACTATCGTCGAGCCGCCGGGCGCGACGTTGGGATGATCGATTTTCGATAGCGTGCAAACACAACTGGTTTCACCCTTGGTCAGAACCAGCGGCCCACGGCCGACATTCTTGAACACGAACGCATGTCGCCCCTTGCCGCCGAGTTCGATGCTGCCGAAATTGAACTCATCGTTTTCCAAGACCAGCTTGGGTTCATGGCCCGGCAGCGCGAGAGCCGGCGAAGTGAGCGGCGACGCGGGCCAACCCCACTGGATGCGCTCGCCGCCGCTCGGCCGAAGCCCCAACTCCGCGACGGTCCAAAACCATCCGCCGACGATGCCGACGAGCAGCGCGGCGCCTGCAATAATCCAGACTCGCATTGGTCAACTCCAGAACGTCAAAGATCGCTCAACAAATGCTGGGTGGTGGGCCGTCCCTCGCTAACGCTTCGGGCTAGTATCGCGCTGGGTCGCGTCCATACTAGCCCGAAGCGTTAGCGACTCGGCGATCGTGATCAAGCTATCAAAGCACCGCGGGCATCGACGCCCGGCGGCCCGCGCTACCGCGGTTTTCGTCCTTGGCCGGGAGGCAGCGGCGGCCCGAGCCGGGGCGCTGGCCACGGGGCAAGCTTAAGATTATCGCCCGAAATAATACGCTCGGCCAGCTTGCGTTGTTCGTCGTTCAGGGCCCGTTCGGCCGGGGGGCGAAGTTCGTCGAGCCGCAGCGCCTCGCGGGCCGCCGCTTTTGCCGCGGCGGTGTCGCCGGTCAGCGCCAGCGTTTGAGCCAATTCGAATTGGATGGCGACGCCGGTCGGATAAAGCTCGGCCGCTTGCCGGCAAAGGTCGACTGCGTTGCGCCCGTCGGCGGGCACCCGGCTGATTTCGAAAATCGCCTGCCAAACGCTGCCGGCCTCGGCTCGCAGGGAGGCGGATTGCGGCTCCAACTCCAACGCTTGGTTCATCCAGTTTTCGAAATCGCCGATCAATCGGCTGGTGAACGGGCCGCTGCGATGCCCTTGTTGGTCGCCGCGGAGCCACTCGGCAAACCGCAATATGGCAAGGTCCCTGCGAGGCTCAACGGCAAGAGGATCGGCCTCGGCGGCCTGCATGAGCTCCTGCACCTGTTGCGAATCGTTGCCGTCGGCCGCATACGCCCGGGCGGAATCCAAGTCGCCTTGCGATACGAGCACCGGTTCGTAAGCGGTCAGATATTGCGACACCCACAGGCCAACCACGATCACGAGCAGCGCCACGCTTATGCCCCATGGCAGCGATTTTTTGCCGTCGCCACGTTCGCCGCGTTCGCCGACGTCGCCATGAGCCAGGGCCATCGCCGCTTGCCGGGAATCGGCGGCATTCAGCCCGAGGGCGAGCAGCAGCCAGAGCGTTTCATTGACGCCGCCGAACGTAATTCCGCCGACGGCCAACAGGGCAACGAGCAACACCAGCATCCCGATGCCGCAGAGCCATGGCGAAAGCCGGCCGTCGCGAATCCATGGCCAGAGCAGCCACCAGGTGACTCCGGCGATCGCCATCCGCACGACCGCCTCTTCCTCCCAACTTGCAAAACCTAATAACAAATTCCATCGCAGCGCGAGCCACACTCCGACCAGCGCGCCGCCGAAGATCCACCAGGCGCCATCCGATAGTCGCGGCACAAGTTCGGCGATTGCAACCGTCCTGAATTCGCCGTCGGCGACGATGCGAGCCGCGCGATTTCGCCGGCGCAGACGGATGGCAAAGCCGGCGACGATCGCGAGAAACAAGACGAGCGCGGGCAGTCCCGCGCTGGCGGCGATTTCCAGGGCGAAATTATGCGGATCGCGCACATCCTCCCAAGCCGATGGAAGGCGATACTGCGTGTAATAATCGCCGAAATTTCCCGGCCCGACGCCCCACCAAGGTCGATCGGCAATCATCCGACACGTCGCGCGCCAATAATCGAGCCGCACTTCGAACGAACGAGCGGCCGGTTTGCGCAATTCCGGTCGCACCGCGAAGAGGACGACAACGCCGACCGCCGAAACCATCGCCAGCAGCATTGCGGCGAGCGCAATCCATCGAACCCAACGGACGGACCTTGGCCGCGGTGCTGCCGCTTTGACCGGCGCCTCGTCGGCGGAGCACCAAACCGCGAATAGCCACCAAACCGCAATGCAACCGAGCCCCACGACCGTCCCAATCCACGCGCTGCGGCTGCGCGTGAGCGCCAAGGCGAATGCAATCAGAATCGCACACGCGACTATGCCCAAGCGGTGCCAAAACCGGCGCGATGCCCGTTGCCGCAGCTGCCAGCCAAGTAACGCTAGGCCCAATGCGATCACCAGCCAGGGGGCGAGAAACGCCGCCAGCGAATTCGTGAGATTGAATGTCGCATACGGTTCCGGGCTGTTCAGCCGATCGGCAAAGCTGCGATACGCTTGCGTACCCGGAGCAGGGACATCCATCTGCGCTTCGCGAAACATCGCCTCGGGATGTTCGACAAACCGCTGCCGGTTGGCCGGCATCGTGACAACGTATTGGTAGAGTGCCGCGACCGCCAGCATCATGCCGACGGCGATCATCACGGCGACCATGGCCCGCGTTTCCCGGCCGCTGTTCTGCCGTGCCCTGGTCTGCGTTGTGCGACTCTGCCCTGGGGCGTCCTGCCGTGTGCCACTGGCTTTGCCAGTGCTCGCATCAACGTGTTCGTTAGCAATAGCCGCATCGAAAAAAGCTGCCGGCTCGACCAATTGCCGCAGCAGCAGAAACGCGAGCAATGTCGCGACGCCTTCCCAAAGCATGTTGATCGATGGCCGCGGCGCCGAATGGACGGCTCCCCGCAGCGCGGCGACCGACCACCATCCGCTGAAGGCGACCGCTGCCGCGTCGATCCAGCCGAAGCGAACTTGCAGCCGCGGCCGACTGAGCGATTGGACAACCCACAACGCGGCCAGCGCAATCCAAAGCGCGGCGGCAACCTGGCCATCGCCAATCCACGGCCCACCGTCGCTGGGTACTAGCGGTCGGGCAACCAGAATCGCGGCAGCCAAGGCCAACAGCAGATGGCGAAAGCGATCGCCCGATCCTGCCGCCGCGCCGGGAGACGCTTCGGCCCAGGATGCCTGGCCGCTTGCCGGAGTCGCGATGTCGCGTTGTTGTTTGCGATGGCGGCGAGCCATAGGCCAAAGACCGGAAGCAAGAGTAATTCGAAACGATTAGAAAAGCCTGCACTCCCTCGATCGGCCGGCAATCCGGCTCAATGGGTTCGCCGGCGCCGTGCCGCGGTTTCCAAAATTCCGATCAACAGCAACACGCAGCCGACTAGCAGCACGATCATCATGGCGCCGACCTGATCGACTTCGTGCAGCAGCAGCGCCCCCAAGCCGCATGTTGCCGTGAGCAGATAAATCGTCAGCACGGCTTGGGTTTTCGACAGCCCCAGTTCGACCAGCCGGTGGGAAAAATGGCTCTTGTCGGCTTGAAATGGGCTGCGGCCTTCCCGCAAGCGAATCGCCATGACGGTAGCCAAATCGTACAGCGGAACGGCCAGCACGCATATCGGCGCCAAGATCGCATGCCGCGGCAGGTCGCCGCCGGCATACGTGGCCACCGTGGCGATCGTCGCCAGTGAGAAGCCGAGAAAATAGCTTCCCGCGTCGCCCATGAAAATCCGGGCCGGCGGCCGATTGTGCCACAAGAATCCCAACAGCGAGCCGACGAGCACCAATAGAAACCCAGCCACGAACAAATGCGGCAGCCGGCTTTGCGGATCGGGCACCAAGAGCATCACGGCTGCCAACATCGCTGCCGCAATCGCTCCCACACCCGCCGACAGCCCATCCATGTTGTCGAGCATGTTGAACGAATTCACCAACCCGACGATCCACAACAGGCTGAGCAATCCGGCGGCCCACGGCCAATGCGGCACGAGCGACAGTTTCCATCCGCGAACGAACACCACCACGATCGCCGCGAGCGTTTGCGCCCCGAGCCGCAGCCGCCAATCGACCCCGCGATAATCGTCCACTAGCCCGAGGGCCAGTAGCAATGTTCCCAGGCCCAACAACAACCAAAGATCGGCCGACTGTAGCCACAGGCCGTTGAGAAAGGGCTGAATGAATCGCAGCGCGGGAAACGAGGCAAGCCAGTTTTCGAACGGATCCGGATCGATGTGCCAAATCCAGAGCAAGAGTTGGCCCACGGCAAACGGCAACAACACGCCGAGCCAAATTGCCAAACCACCGCCCAGCGGCGTCGGCGACGTGTGAACTTTCCGCGCTCCCGGCCGATCGACGAGTCCCCACCGCGGCGCGTGCCGGCGAAGCCAAAATGCGGCGACCCAGCTAATCGCCAGGCTCGGCCCGACGGCCGCGGCCAGGAAGATGAACCATTGCCCACCGCTCAGAGGATGTGAAAGAATGGGGACAGGCACCTCGCGGAAACCCTTTTATTCAGCCTTTTTCGACCGGGCCGGGAGCCAGTCCCCATTCTTTCACAAGCCCTCACGTCGTTTTCCCCGTCGGCCGGGCTCGGAGTAACTGTCTCGCCGCGAGGAAAAATTCATGATAATCGGCCCGGCGGTAATCCGGAAATGTCCAGTCTCGCGGCTGCCAGCGGCCATCTTTGAAATTCAAGGTCACCTCGGCAAAAATTCCCTGGCCAAGATAGATGCGATGGGCGTGGTCTTTGGTCGAGGCGAGCACAAGTTTTGCAAGCGTCAGGTAGCCGGGATCGAGATTCAGCGGGCGCGGCTCCGGATGCCGGCTGAGCTCGGCATATTCCGCTTCCCAGCCAATCGACTGCCGCTTCCATTGGCTCAATTCGCTCGAATCGCGCAGCGGCTCGAAGGCCCAAAATCGCTTGATCAACCCGCAGCCCATGGTTGCGCTGTAATAATCGGTTTCGCGGAATTCGAACGGCGGACTCGCAAGCGCCCCGGCACCCCAAGCTTCCGCCGCTCGGCGGCACCCCCACTCGAGAGCCTCGTGGTAGCGGCTGAACGCGGCGAGGATCGGCAGAACTAGGGGCGACGGGCGAAGGAGGAAGGGCGAGCAAGGAGGGGCAGCGGTCGGGGGCAACGGGTCAGATGGTGGCTGGCTCATGGAAACTACCGGCCGAAGGCTAAACGGCTGCAGGAGGAAGGTCGGAGGCTACAGGCTACAGGCTGCAGGCCATACCGGCTACAGACCTGTAGGACGCGTAGCGTCCGCAGGCCCTCGTACCGACAGGTTTTAGTCTTCCGTCTGTAGCCTTTTTCCTATCGTATAGTTGATTCGGGCCGAGCGCCGGCGCACAATGGGCAAATTCCGCTGGCAAATTGCGGAGCCGCTCTTGTGCTTACAACCACTTTTTCCGACACCTTTGGAGGAGATCACGATGAAAGCTGCGGGATTGCTGTTGCTCGGTGCCGTGGTGACGATGGCCTTTTGGGTCTCGCAGGCTCAGGCGCTGCCGGCCTTCAAGAAAGCGTTCGAGCAAAAATATATTGCCCCGAGCAACAATCCGGCCCTCAAGGCCGCGTTCAAGAAACAAAGCTGCAACGTCTGCCATGTGAAGGGCCAGGAAAAGACGGTCCGCAACGATTACGGCAAGGCCCTCGAAAAGTTTACCGGCGGCCATGTTGCCAAAGACATTAAGGCCGCCAAGGCCAGCGGCGGCGATGCGGCGGCCAAGGACGTGCTCGACAAAGCCGTCAAGGCGATCGAGGAAGGTTTCGACAAGGTGGGCGAAGAAAAGTCGCCGTCTGGAGACACCTACGACGAAATGATCAAAGCCGGCAAGCTGCCGTAGTCTGCCAGCAGGATGCTTTCGAAGAGCGGTATTCGCGAGGGCGGAGCGCCGGCGGCGCTTCCGCTCTCGCTTCGTTTCTGGATCGGGCCGCCCGGAGTCTTGCCGCCGTAGAAAGCCGCTCGGCATTCGGGATGCCGGGCGCCAGCCCCACGGCTCGGCGTGGGCAGGTTTTTGCGGATTACATGCCCACGCAAAGCCGTGGGCAGGGCACTCCGTCCTGCGGCAATGGCGGCGGTTGTTTTCAGATCAATTCTTGTTTCCGGGCGACTTCAGCTAGCCATGCCGGTTGCGAGCGGTGTATGCTCTTACGCAGCCCATTGCGTATGATTCCATCCAGATGTGGTCCGGCGCAATCGATCGGACGCGCCCTTTTTTGTCGCCGAGGAATAACTGGCCCGCGCTATCGATGCGGCCCTTCGATCTGGGGCCGAAGTGCCGGCAGGTATTTCTAATCCAAAGGAGAAATCGTCATGCGTCGAACTCGCCTGCTCACACTGTTTGCCGCTCTGGCTGCCACCGGTTGCCTGATCTGGACGATTTCTCTCTGCCGAGCCGACGACAAGCCGGCCGAAAAATCGGCAACCGAAAAGCCGGGCGCCGGCACTGACGAAGATTCGCTCAAGCTTCCCACCGGCGGTCCTGAAGAATTGCAGAAATTCATCGACCGCGTGCGCACCATTCATCCGCCCCAAGACGAAGATCAAATCAAGCCGTTCGTGCTCAAGACGCGCGGAGCCATGCTGGAAGCCGCCGACAAAATCTTGGCCACCAAGCCCGAGGGAAAAACCCGGCTCGAGGCCATCCATGCCAAAGTCGAAGCGTTGAGCACGCTCGAAAACTTTGCCGACGATGCCAAGGCCGGCAAAGAGCTGCGCACGATGGTCGCCGATCTGAAGAACGACAAGGATCCGAAGATGGCCAAGCTGGGCGCGCAAATCGGCTTGCAACTTCAGGTGCGCGATCTGATGGAGGGCAAGGGATCGCCGGAAGAAAATCAAAAACTGTGGACCGAAGTCAAAGCCAAGCTCGCCGCCGCGCCCGACAATAAGCAAGACATCCAAGTGGCGATGATGGTCGCCCAGGCCCTCGGCAATTCCACCGACACCAAGCTCGCCGTTCAGGCATATCACGATCTGAACGACATCCTTTCCAAGAGCGCGGATCCGCAGATCGCCGATCTGGCCAAGAGCTTCGAGGGGACCATCCGCCGGCTCGAACTCCCCGGCCATCCAATCGAATTGAAAGGTACGCTCGTTGGCGGCAAGCCGTTCAACCAGGCGTCGCTCAAAGGGAAGGTCGTGCTTGTGGATTTCTGGGCCACGTGGTGTGGGCCATGCCGGGCCGAGCTGCCGAACGTCAAGAAGAACTACGCGAAGTATCACGACAAGGGGTTCGACGTTATCGGCATCAGCTTGGACGACGACCGCGACGCACTCGAGAAATTTCTCTCCGATGAAAAAATCCCCTGGCCGATCATCTACGGCGCCGAAGGCGAACCGCACGGTTGGGATGAGTCGATCGCAAAATACTACGGCATCGGCGCGATTCCGGCGACGATCCTGGTTGACAAGGAAGGCAACGTCGTTTCGCTGAGCGCCCGGGGCAAGAAGCTTGGCGAATTGCTCGAAAAGTATCTGGGACAGTGAGGCGTGCGACAGGCTTGAGGCTACAGGCTTAAGACTACACGCCAACGCCGGAAACACCGATTTGCCGCGCGGGCAGATTTGGCGACACGCCGGCGCGTTGCCCAACAGCCTCCCAGCCTTGCTGCGGCATAGGGAGAAACTCCTATGGCTGTAAATCCGATTCCAACCGGCTACCACACCGCGACGCCCTATTTGATCGTTTCCGGCGCTGCCGCGGCGATCGAATTTTACAAACGGGCCTTCGGCGCTACGGAACTGTTTCGACTCGACGGGCCGGACGGAAGCATCGGCCACGCCGAGATCAAGATCGGCGACCCGGCCATCATGCTGGCCGACGAGCATCCGGAAGTCGGAGCGATGAGCCCGAAATCGCTCGGGGGCACGGCCACGAGCATCTTGCTTTATGTCGAAGATGTCGATGCCCGTTTTCAGCAAGCGATCGCCGCCGGCGCAAAGGAACTGCGGCCGCTGAAAAATCAGTTCTACGGCGACCGCTCCGGTACGCTCGAAGATCATTCGGCCACAAATGGTCGATCGCCACGCACATCGAAGACGTTTCCGAGGACGAGATGCGCCGCCGCCTCGAAGCGATGAAGCCATAGCGATCGGAAGTTGGGCAACATGTGTGCCGCTGCCGCCTCGTCCCTCGTCCCTCGTCCCTCGCCCCTCTCTTGCCTTGCAGCGATGTAAAAAACTCCGTACTATGCCCACTCGGATCTTGCCGAAATAGCGGATTTTTGAGCGTTTGGGAGCGAGCCGACGGATGAAGGCGCAGCGGCTGACCGATCAATTTCAGAAAATCATCGATCTCGCCGGAAGATTGGCCGGTTTGGTGGCTGCCGACGCGCTGCTGGTGCTCCTCGAAGCTCCGACGGAATGGGACCAACTGAAGCTGCTGGTGGGCGACGGAAAGGTGCTCGTGGCCGCCGACACCACGGAGCAGCTCGAGGGGGCGGCCGATGCCGGCCTCGCGACGGTCGTGCTCAACATGGTCGACAGCCCGATCTATGAAAAGCTGACCCAGGCGCTGTTGGAAAGCGTCGCCGACGACATTCTCACCCCGGGAGCACGTGTCGTGGCGATGTATAGCGGTTTCGATGCCGGCACGATCGATTCCATCAGCGTTATCAATTTGAGCGAGCGGCTCGAACGACTCACCGCCCGCGACCTGCGGCAGATCGAAACACACGTCCCGCTCGACACGCTCAAAACCGTGGTCGATCTGGCGGTCGAAATCGGCCGCGAGGGACGCGAAGGGAAACCGGTCGGAACGCTGTTCGTGATCGGCGACACGCGCAAGGTGCTGGCAATGAGCCATCCGACCGGTTTCGATCCGGTGCGTGGCTATGGCCGAAAGGAACGCAACCTGAGCGATCCGCGTGTTCGCGAAGGCCTCAAGGAAGTCGCTCAGATGGATGGAGCATTCATTATCACGCCCGACGGCACCGTCGAGGCCGCCAATCGCTACATCGATGCCCCGGCGACGAACATCACGCTCTCGAAGGGCCTCGGCGCTCGGCACTGGGCAGCCGCCGCGATCACACGAGCGACCAAGAGCGTCGCCGTGGCGGTAAGCGAATCGAACGGCACCGTGCGCATCTTTCAAAACGGCGAAGTGATTCTGCGCATCGAGCCATTCCGCCGCCCGATGAAATGGAAAGATTTCGAATACGAACCGCCGGCGGCGGATTAGGGACGAGTGGCGAGGGACGAGTGGCGAGGGACGGGGGACGGGGGACGAGGGACGAGTACGGGAGCAGCGAAACCGGCCGCCGTTCGTCATTCGTGCTTCGTCATTCGTCATTTCCTTGCCGGTCATTTCCCGCCCTTCATGGTGACCTCGTACACGGCGTTGATGTTCGATCCATAGCTGCCGCTCTTGCCGGGGGCGGGTTCGCCGCGGAGCGTGGCCGTCGTGCCGTTGAGCCGGTAGCTGAATGGCTTGCCGGAAACGGGATCGAGCGGAATCGGCGCTGGCGCATTATCAAGCCGCTCGGGCAAATGGCCGTCGTGATCGGCCCCATACATCCGCAGCGCTTCGATCGAGCGCAATAGCGCGATCCGCTGCTCAAGCCGGACTTGCACTGTTCGCACCCTGATGGTTGGCAAAAAGAAGTTGGCCGACACGGCCCCGAGCGCTTGCGGATCGTTGTGCTTCTCTCGATTCGCTGCCAGGACCGTTTCCATCTGCGAATAGGGGAGCGTCATAGCTTTCATGTCGTCGTCGCGGAGGCGGTGAAAGGCGATGATTTCATCCGCGAGAAGTACTTGCAGGGGCGGAAACCTATCGAGTTGTTTCGCGTCGAAGCCCGCCTCGCCGAGGCGCTTGCGAGCGGCAGCCAAGACGACTTCATCCTTGGCCCCTGTTTCGACCGTTTCGCGAATTTCTTTGCCATTGCCCGAACTCAGTTTCACGAGTTCGTCGAGCCGATCCAAGCTCTTTTGCACTTGGGCATCGCTTAGCGGCGATCGGGTTTCGAGCGGAGCCAGCTCGCTTTCGAACATTGTCCGCTCTCCTTGAAGGCCCTTGGAAATGCCGACCAGCGGCGAAGGAAGGCCGGAGAGGGCCCAATACAGATTCGGAGCGTCCGGCTGCTGGATCATTTCCTCCAGCGGCTCGATTGCCGATCCGCAAACTGCCATGCCGACCAGATTGCCGACCAGCGTGGGATGGTCAGACAGGTGCCGCGAAAGAGCCAACATCGTCTTAGCCGTGACGATCGCTTTGTCGAAGTGTCCAGCGGCGACTTCGGAGCGGAACCGCACTTCCAAGGCTCGTCCGAGAAGGCGCATTTCCTGGACGTCGGGCAGCAGCAAATAGGGTCCATCGGTTTTCAGTTGCCGTAGGACCTGCCAATCAGGCGCGTTGAGCCGAGCGGCGTAATCGGCTTGGCGAAGCGCGCTGCCGCCATAATTTCCGATTTTCGCGAGCGGCAATTCCGCGAGCGGCATCGCAAGCCACTTCTCTCGCTCCGCCTCCGACTCTTTGCTGAAGAAAAACGCATTTTCCTCCATGAAACATTTCAAATATCCCTGAACGGGGTTCCCTTGGTTCATCTCCGCAAGCTCGGGCAGCAGTTGATATTTCAAAGCCGGAATTGGGGCGGCCATCGGATGCACGGTGATCCGGATCACCGTTTCAGCACTCTCCGACTGCTGCGCAGCGGCCGGCGCCGTCGCAACGGGCTTCGTGGGCGGCTCCGTTTTCTTCGGCTCGTCGGCAGCCCCCGCGCTCGGCATCGCGAACAACAAAACCAGCGTGGCAAATGTTCGACGCATGGACATTTCCTTTTTCGGGTTGCGATTTCAATTCAGCAATGTCGGCGAAGCGACCGCAAACGCACGCAACGGCGGGTCATCGGGCACCAGCGCCTCGTTGGATTCCTTCGGCGCCGGCATACGCTCGCCGGCAAGCAGGCTTTCGCGGAGCTGTAGCCATTCACTCGGAAGCGGAGCCGTCGTTCCACGTTCCACTTGCTCTGGCCGATCGCTCGCAATTCGCACTTGGTTCGATGGCCGCGAGGCCGCCGGATGAGGCCCGAGAAACGCGAGCGTGAGCAGTTGCCCAGCGACCAGAATTCCGGTCATCGCCTTCCAGCCCCGGTTTTTTCCGGCCGACCGGCGGCCAGCCGCGAAAATCAGCGCGTCGCGATCGATCTTGCCGCGATTCGGCGTGAGACGGCTCAAACGATCGATCGCGGAGTCTTGTTCGTTCATGGCAAATTCAACTCCTTGCGCAACGCTTCGACGCCGCTTGAAAAACGGCGAAAGGCAGTGCTCTGCGAGCAGCCGGCGATTTCCGCGATTTCTTCGAACCCCAGTCCGCCCCATAGCCGGGCCACGATCACTTCCCGCTGGTCCAGCGGCAATGTTTGCAAGGCATTCACGGCAGCCCCGGCCGTCAGCCCGTTCGTCTCATCTTCGACAAACCAACGGTCCGGCCGGGCTGCAGCCGCCTCGCGCCGCTGCCGGCGCCGCGACTGTCGCGATGCATCGATGGCCGCATTTCGCACGACTCGAAACAACCAAGCCACCGCGTTTTCAGGTTGCCGCCGAGCAGCGACGAGTTTCAAAAACGCTTCCTGCACGATATCCTCGGGCGAATCGCACCATTGCCGGGCGTAAAGAATGAGCGCCGCGCAATGGTCGTCCAGCAGGCGGGCAAAATCGTGCGGTGTCATTTACTTATTATGACGACGCCATGCCAAAAATATTCCGCCGCTACCGGAAGGATCCACTCTATCCGACCTATCCGCGCGTGCGAAGCTTCGTCATCCACCGGATCGCTCCACTCGGCGGCGATTCGGCGCTCCTCGTCGATCGATTGAACCGCGAGAGCGATCCAATGATCCGCCAGGCTCTGATTCTAGCGCTCGGCGAATTCACGAAGGATCAGTTGAGCGATGCGGGGCGGCAAGCCCTGATCGAACCATTGGCTGCCATCTATCGTCAGACGGCCGAGTCCGGTTTGCGCGGCGCGGCGGAATGGCTGCTGCGCCATTGGGGGCACGAAGATCGCCTCGCCGAAATCGACCACGAATTGATCGGCCAGCATCCGGAAGGACAGTCGTGGTATGTGAACAGCCAGAGCCAAACGATGGTGATCGTGCATGTCCCCGGCGACGTGCAAATCGGCTCGCCCAAGTCGGAGCCGAATCGAGAGACCGGCAATGTCGAGCTGCTCAAGACCGTGAAAATCGACTATTCATTTGCCATCGCCGCACACGATGTAACCGTTGCCGACTTCCTGAAATTTCTGAAATCGCCGAATCAGTATAAGCCCGACGAGATACATTTGGCGAAAACCGACGGCGGTGCGATCGACACGCGATGCCCGGCCAATGGAGTGTCGTGGTATCAGGCCGCGGCCTATTGCAACTGGCTCAGCGCGGAAGAAAAACTCCAGCCGTGCTACCAGCCGAACAAAGACGGCCGGTTCGCAGCGGGCATGCAACCGTTCGACGATTATCTCAAGCGCGCCGGCTATCGGCTCCCCACCGAAGCGGAATGGGAATGCGCTGCCCGGGCCGGCACGAGCACCAGCCACTATTACGGCCAGGCCGACGAATTGCTGCCGAAATACGCGTGGTACGGCGCCAATTCGGCGGGCCACCTTTGGCCGGTCGGGCTGCTGAAGCCGAACGATTGGGGCTTGTTCGACACATTGGGCAACGCGCTCGAATGGTGCCAGGATTATTTCGACCATGGGGACCTGGCGTTCGTCGGCAAGATCGACCCCTCGCCGGTCATTAGCGGCCAGATTCGGGTCGCGCGGGGCGAAAAGTTTCTTAGCGAACTGCCGAATGTCCGCATGGCCCGCCGCGATCTGAAGCATCCTCCGGAAAGCGAAGACTTCATCCTCGGCTTCCGCCCAGCCCGCACCATGCAATAGACGAATCGGCCCGCGTCGCCAAATTCGACCGAGTGTGGTCAAAAAGGGTTCAGACGTGGAACTCCCCCCTAGGCCGGCCTAGTCCGGCGGCGGCGTGCCATCCTTGTTGTCGCTCGGCGCAACGACTGCTATAGTAAAGTATTAGGGTTGATCGCCGGCAAAGCGGGGGCGCGGAGTCTTAGCACGCCGCTGGTGGCGAGCCGGCCCCGACGCTGCGAGACACACAAGGATTCGTCGATGCCTCCGGTCGTGCTTGATATTCGCAACGCCGAAGATTCGCGCGATGTCGTGCATCGGGCCGTGCAGGCGCTCGCCGAGGGGCACGTGATTGCGCTGCCGACCGAAACGGTCTATTCCCTAGCCGCCAGCGCGCTCGACGAAACGGCCGTGGCCAAACTGCTCGTGGCCAAGCGGCGGGCGGCAAGTGTTCGCCCACTCACCTTGGCCGTGAAAAGCGCCGACGATGCGCTCGACTACGTGCCACAGATGAGCGGGCTCGCGCAGCGGCTGGCTCGCCGCTGCTGGCCGGGCCCAGTGACGCTCGTTTGCCGCGACGATCATCCGGCCAGCGTGTTGACGCAGCTGGCCCCGGCCGTGCGCCAGGCAGTGGTGCCGTCGGGAGCGGTCGGACTGCGTGTGCCGGCCCATCCTTTTTTTCTCGATGTGATGCGGCTCTTGGCCGGGCCACTGGCCATTTCCAGCGCGAATCGCAGCGGGCAACCGGAATCGAAAGCGGCTTCGGAAGTCGTGCGGGCTTTGGGCGACGACGTGGCCATGGTGCTGGACGACGGCGAAAGCCGTTTCGGATCGTGCTCGAGCGTGGTGAAGGTCGAAAACGGGCGGCTCGAACTGCTCCGGCCAGGCGTTGTTTCCGAGCAAACGCTGCGGCGGCTGTCGAACCTCGTGATTCTATTGATCTGCACCGGCAATACCTGCCGCAGCCCCATGGCCGAGATCATCGCCCGGCAAATCCTGGCTGAGCGGTTGGGCTGCGAGGCGGACGATTTGGAAGACCGCGGGATCACGGTGCAATCGGCCGGTTTGTCGGCGATGAGCGGCGGCGGAGCGGCCTGCGAGGCCGTCGATGTGATGGCGGAAATGGGGCTCGATCTTTCGGCGCACGAGAGCCGCCCGCTCGGCGATCGTCTGGTGCGATTTGCCGATGTGATTTGGACGATGACGCGGATGCATCGGCAATCGGTGTTGGCCCGCTGGCCCGAGGCCGCGCGGCGCACCGAATTGCTGGCCCTCGATCAGACGGACATTCCCGACCCGATCGGCAGTTCGCAGGATGTGTATCGCGCGTGTGCCAAGCAATTGCACAAAGAGTTGTCGGACAGGCTTTCCAAGTTGGAATTGTGATTCCCCCATCGCCCGTTTCCAGGGTCCGCAACGCGAGCAAGGATAGGTTTTTTCGAATGGTTTGCTCGCCGTGTGCCAATTCACTGGTCCATGGTCAACGAGAACCGGCCATGCCTTGATTTGGACCGGCGGTGTTTTGAATAGAGAACGAAATCATGCGAGTGGCTCTCGGCAGTGATCATCGCGGCGTGCATGTGAAATCGAAGCTCTTGGAGCTTTTGACGCGGCTCGGGCATTCTGTCGAGGATGTCGGCAGCAGTTCGACCGAAAGTTGCGATTATCCCGACGTGGCGGCGAAGGTGGCCCGGAAAATCTCTGCCGGCGACGCCGATCGCGGCATTCTCATCTGTGGCACCGGGCTGGGAATGTGTATCGCCGCGAATAAATTTCCCGGCGTGCGTGCCGCTCCCTGTCACGACGATCTGACGGCCGAATTGAGCCGCCGCCACAACGATCTCAACGTCCTCTGCCTTTCGGCCGATTTGCTGGGCGAACGGCTGATCGATCGCATGGTCGAAATCTGGCTGGACACGCCCTTCGAAGGGGGCCGGCATGCGCGGCGGGTCGAAAAAATCGCCGCTCTCGAAGCAGAGGCCGCCGGCCGGCAATCATGATCGGTTGGCGGATCGCCAACCGGCAACTCGGCGACCCGGCCGACTGTCGGGCGAGCCACGCGCGAACCGACGGATTGCGGCAGATAAACCTGCCTTGACACAAATCGGGAAATCGACACAATCCGCCCCACTCTTCGTTGGCGGAACCACAGGAAGTGGGCTCCCGCCCGCGGACGACCCATTCCAAAAGGCGGCGCCGAACCCGATCGGCGACGCGAGGCAAGGAGGCCTTGCGATATGCCCCAGTGGACCCCCCTTACGCGCTCAATCAGCCTGCGCCAACTTTTCCCCAAGGCAAAGTTCTTCGGCGCCGACGACATCATCGTCTCCAGCATTGCCGGCGACTGGCAGGAAGTTGCCGAGGGAGACCTGTTCGCCGCTCTGGTCGGCTCACGCGCCGACGGCCATCATCATGTCGACGACGCCCTGCGCCACGGAGCGACCGCCGTTCTCGCCGAACGCTTCGTGCCCACGGGCGGTCTGCCGCTCTGCGTCGTGCCCGACACTCGCGTTGCCTTCGCCCGCATCGCTCAGGCGCTGGTCGATAATCCGAGCCGGCGGCTGAAAGTGATCGGCGTCACAGGCACAAGCGGCAAGACGACCACGAGCTGGTTGATCCGCGGCATTCTCGAAGCGGCCGGCCACGCGACCGGCATGCTCGGGACCATCGAGCTGAGCGACGGCCAGTGGTCGTCTCCCTCGCCGGAAACGACGCCATCGGCCGCCGTGCTCGCGCAGTGGCTTAGCCGCATGGAATCGGTCGGCTGCTCGCATGCCGTAATGGAAATTTCGAGCGAAGCGCTGAGCCAAGGGCGCATCGAAGGAATCGAGCTGCATGCGGCGTGCATCACCAATGTTCGCCGCAATCATCTCGATATCCACAACACCCTGGCCAACTATCGCTCGGCAAAAGCGAAAATCTTCAGCTACCTGGCGACCGATGGCTTCGCCGTGCTCAATGCCGACGATCCGGTCGCCGCAAGTTTTGCCTCCGCCGTGACGGCTCCGCTGCTCACGGCCG
Organism: Pirellulales bacterium; assembly: GCA_036267355.1. Classification (NCBI taxonomy): domain Bacteria; kingdom Pseudomonadati; phylum Planctomycetota; class Planctomycetia; order Pirellulales; species Pirellulales bacterium. The sequence goes on from DATAWG010000034.1 coordinate 42,127, forward strand.
GCATGCGGGCGATGGCCGAGGTGACGGCCGAAGTGGTCGATCGATCGATGAGCGAACAAACATTTCTGCTCACCGCCGGCTGCGACACGGTTGCCGTGCGCACGCGCATGATTGGCGACCATCATGTGTCGAACTGCTTGATCGCAGCGACCACGGGCTTGGTGTGGGGATTCGAACTGTCGGAAATCGCTCGCGGATTGGAACGCGTCGAAAAAGTGCCCGGCCGCATGGAGCGGATCGAATGCGGGCAGTCGTTCGGAGTGTTTGTCGATTATGCTCGCACATCCGACGCCCTAGCCGCCGCGCTCGACACGCTTCGCGAAGTAACGCCGGGCCGAGTGATTTGCGTGTTCGGCGCCGAAGGGGAACAGGATCGCGACCAACGCCCGCTGCTGGCGGCCGAAGTCGAACGCCAATCCGATCTGGCCGTGCTAACCCAGACCAATCCGCGTTGCGAGCCCCCAACGCGAATCCTGCGCGACGTGCTTCGCGGCTTCGAGCGGCCCAACATCGTCGAAGTGATTCCCGACCGGACTGATGCAATCGGCTGGGCCCTCTCGCAAGCCGAAGCGGGCGATTGCGTGTTGATCGCCGGCCGCGGCCATGAAGAGCAGCAGTTCGTTGGCAATCGGCGCCTGGCAATCGACGATCGGCAATCGGCTCGGCAATGGCTGTACAGCCACGGCCTTTCGACCGAGATGCTGGTGCCGGCATGGCAGCGGCAAAGAGCGGCGTAACAAGAAGAATTTCCGACATCCCGAACGCTGCCCTAGGCACATGATTCACACCCACGAGTGTTTGAGCGACTACGTCATGCAGCTTACTTTGGCCGATCTTCACGAATTGCTCGGCGGCAAGCTTCGCCTGGGAGCGATGCCGCCGCGCGACGGCGAAACGACCTTGGTCGGCCCGGTGGTGGTCGATAGCAGGGAAGTCGAGTCCGATGAAGTTTTTTGGGGGCTCGTCGGCTCGCGATTCAACGGCGCCCATTTCGCCGAAGAAGCCTTCGTGCGCGGAGCGGCCGGTGTCGTCGTCTCCGGAAGGCGGGTCGAGCCGTGGGCCGGCCGGTGGGCGCTCGAAGTCGACGATTCGCAAAAGTCGATGTGGGAACTGGCGGCCTGGAATCGCAGCCGTTGCTCGGCCCCGGTCGTCGCGATCGCCGGAAGCGTTGGCAAATCAACCACGCGGCGGATGATCGACACCGTGTTGGGCTACCGCCTCTGTGGCGCGGCGATTCCGAAAAAATGCAACAACCAGATCGACGTGCCGCTCAGCCTGCTGGCACTCGAACAATGGCACCAATATGGCCTCGTCGAGCTATCGGCCAACCGACCGGGCGAAATTGCTCGCTTGGCCCGGCTGGCGCGGCCGCAATTCGGCGTGATCACTAATGTGCATCTGGCCTATCCGGCCGGTTTCACAAGTGCCGACAGCGTGGCCCGCTCGCATGCCGAATTGCTGAGCGAGTTGCCGCAGGGAACCACCGCGATCCTGAACGCCGACGAACCGGCACTGCGCCGCGTGGCTAGCCGCTGGGCCGGTCGAATCGTCTGGATCGGCCGCGGCGCGGAATGCGATATTTCGGCCGTCGACGTGATTAGCACCGACGGTCGCCTGCGATTCCGCGTCGAACATCAAGCGTTCGATATTCCGGTTTGGGGCCGGCATCACGTCACTTCAGCCCTGGCGGCAATCGCCGTCGGTCGATCATTCGGATTGGACCTGCGCGAAATCGCGACGGCACTGACCACTTTCCGCTCGCTCCCGATGCGATGCGAGATGACCGGCGCCGCAGGCGTGCAAATCATCAACGACGCCTACGACTCGAATCCGACGTCGATGCGGGCCGCGTTGGAATTGCTGCGCGAAATCGACACTTCGGGCCGGCGAATTCTCGTCAGCGGCGATTACAGCAGCCTCGCCTTCGATAGTCCCGACGCGGCTGCGCTGTGGCACCAGCGATTGGGCGCGGATGTGGTCGATCGTTGCGGGGCCGATCAACTCATTGCCTGCGGCCGGCAAGCGGAGCGTGTAGCCACTGCCGCGATCGCTGCCGGAATGCCCGCCGATCGGGCCGTACCCTTCGCGCGGTGGGAAGAAACGCTCGAGCATTTGAGCGGCGTCGTGCGGGCGGGCGACGTCGTGCTGGTGAAAGGGGGCCGATCGATGGGCATGGAACGCATTGTCGAGTCGCTGAAATCACGGCTGGCGTCGAAGATTCCGTTGCGAATTGCGGCGTAGGCGATTTTTTCGAACCGTACACCCAAGGAAACATTAAGGCTCCATCGTAGACGCTCGGTTTGCGGGAACTGGAGCGTCACCCTCCCTCCTGGGGTAGGAGCATCAGCTTGCTGCAGGGCGGTTTCTGGGTCAACCGCTAGCGGCAAGTGCTTCGCGATGGAGCCTACGACTGAGCACCGGGGCGGCAAGTGCCGCTCCGGTGTCTCAGGGAACACGCGGCGCGTAGCGGCCGTGGTGCATCTCGCTGGGGCAGCCAGCCGAGGTTGGAAGCACCACACGCGGAACAATTCGTTGCCGCGACCCCCGGGGTCGCGGTTCGAGCGGCGATGGAAGCCATTTTCCATCGCTGTTCCGCTTTTAGGACCTTCTCGCAGACCGCCACACAAGCCCGACGCGTTAGCGAGGGGTATCTTTGACAGACCTTCACACTCCCTCGGTTTTGCCAAGAATCGCGGGCCACGGTCGAATACAGAGATATCCGAGCGCCGTCAACCCGCGCCCCTGGAATGCCTTCGCTGGACCTCCACCAATGACCTCCGAAAAGCTGCGAGCGAAACTGTCGCGACACAATCGGCTGCAAATCGCGATTGGCTCGGCGCTCTGCGCCGCGGCCCCCGTGCTATGGGTGGGATCGTTTTGGATCGGACGGTATTTATTTTATTTGCCATTCTCGATTGCCGGCGTGCAGGGAATGTGGGGGCCAAGCTGCTATGTCGCTTGGGCGTTTACAGCCATCCTGGCGTTCGAGGGGCTGCGTAGTTCGGGCCCGCTCTTCGAGCTCGACGATTTCGCGCAGTCGGGTTTCAGCGAATACGAAAGCCCTTTCACTTCGACAGCGGATACACGCCTGGTGGGCGCAACACTGGTAGAGGCTTGGGTCGTGACACAAACCTTATTTCTCGCGCCGCGAACAACCGTGTTCGCGATCAGAACCTTGCAATCGGTGACTCGCGCTTCCGATGCAACGATCGAGCAAGCTGCGGCGATCTTTACAGCGCTCGGCACGAATCGCCGCTGGCATGCGGCGCGCGACTTCGGCGATTGCGGTCCGGCAATCCGCTTCTTGAGCCGATTGCGGCTGATCTGGATGCAGGGCGGGTCAAATGGCCTGGAACTCCGCTTCCCTGCCGGCATGAGCGAAGCCGAATTGGTGTGAGATCTGTCGCGCAAGAGCCGGAGCAGCGCGCCTGCTATAATCGTTCCCGGTCGAAAGCCTAGCCTTTGCGGGCTCCATCGATTGCCGGCGTTCGCTGCCCAATCAACCGTGGAAGAAAAACGAAAGAATGAATCGAACCAGTTTTCTGACCCGCATTTGTTTTTTCGTTGCCGCGTGTTTGCTTTTCGTTTCTACCGCTGCGCACGCAGTTCTCGCAGCGGATTCGTCGCAGCAAGCCCCGCCGCGGCCGAATATCGTCTACATCCTCTGCGACGATCTGGGATACGGCGACGTGCATTGCTTGAACCCGCGACGAGGCAAAATCCCTACGCCGAATATCGATCGCTTGGCGACGCAGGGTATGGCATTTACCGACGCCCATGGCGGTTCGTCGGTTTGCACGCCGACGCGCTACGGCATTCTCACCGGGCGCTACGCTTGGCGCTCGCGGCTGCAAAGCGGCGTGCTGGCGGGCGAAAGTCCTCCGCTCATCGCCCCGCAGCGGCTGACCGTGCCCGTGCTGCTCAAGCAACACGGCTATGCCACGGCCTGCCTGGGAAAATGGCACCTCGGCTTGAAATTCGGCCCGCACGGTTATGCCGACTCGATCGAAGATGGCCCGCTCGAGCATGGATTTGACTATTTCTACGGCATCAGCGCATCGCTCGATATGCCGCCGTTCGCCTTCGTCGAAAACCACCGCTTCACGGAAATTCCCTCGGTGACCAAGAAGTGGTTGCGTGCCGGGCCAGCCGCGAAAAGCTTCGACGCAGTCGATGTTCTGCCGACATTGACCCGCAAAGCGGTCGCATATATTGGCGGCCATGCGGCGAGCGCGAAGTTAGGAAATCCGTTTTTCTTGTACCTCGCGTTCACCTCGCCGCACACGCCGATCGTGCCGACCGCCGAATGGCAAGGCAAAAGTCCGTTGGGGCCATATGGAGATTTCGTGATGCAAACCGATTGGGCGACCGGCGAAGTGCTGCACGCGATCGACAAAGCCGGCTTGGCCGACGACACGCTCGTCATCTTCACCAGCGACAACGGCTGCAGTCCGGCCGCCGGTGTCGACAAGCTCGAAGCCAAGGGGCACTACCCAAGCGCCGAATTTCGCGGATATAAGTCGGATATTTGGGACGGCGGCCACCGCATTCCGTTCATCGTCCGTTGGCCGGGCCAGGTGAAAGCCGCCGCCGCCAGCGATCAGCTCACCTGCCTTACCGACTTGCTGGCAACGTGCGCCGATTTGGTCGGCGACAAGCTTCCAGACAATGCCGGCGAAGACAGCGTCAGCATCCTGCCGGCGCTGTTGGGCCGCGACAAGGCGCCGCTGCGCGAAGCGGTCGTGCATCATTCGATCGACGGCCTGTTCGCGATTCGCCAGGGTCCGTGGAAGCTCGAGTTTTGCCCCGGCTCCGGCGGTTGGAGCACGCCGCACGATGCTCAAGCGACGAAAGCAGGTTTGCCCGAGATTCAGCTCTACAACATGCGGGGCGACGTCGGCGAGCGAACCAATGTCGAAGCCGACCACCGCGATATCGTCCGCCGCCTGACGAAGCTGTTCGAGCGCTACGTTGCGGAAGGCCGCAGCACGCCCGGCGCCACGCAGTCGAACGACGTGCGGGTCGAAATCTTCAAAACGGCCAGTGCCAAGGCGAGCGAAAAGCTGCGCGAAATCGGCGACTAAGAGCCCGTTGAAGTATTGCCCCATGGACGATTGCTTGTGTGCCACTGGCTCTGCCAGTGTCTTCATTGGGGAGCCTGCCAACTCGCAGCTCACACTGGCAGAGCCAGTGGCACACGAGAATCTGTCAACGATTTCCTCGCTAATGCTTCGGGCTTGTGTGCCGCAGTTCGCCGCTAGCATCTCGCGTTGCCATAGACCGGTTCGCCGCGCGCAGATACTATCTGCGACCCGATTTTTCTTGCGAGGTCTAACCATGTCTACCGGTTTCTTGGCCGATGGATTGATTGCCGGCGGCAATGTGCCAATCCACACGTCGACGTGCCCCTCCGACTCGCGCACCGTGCAACTGCTCGACCTGATCGGCAATACGCCGCTCGTGCCGCTGCGCGCGATCGACACCGGTCCGTGCGAACTGCTGGTGAAACTCGAGAACTGCAACCCCGGCGGTTCGATCAAAGATCGCATCGGCCGCTCGATGATCGAAGCGGCCGAGCGCGACGGCCGGATTCAGCCCGGCTCGACGCTCGTCGAAGCCACGGCCGGCAACACCGGCTTGGGCCTCGCGCTGATCGCGGCTCAAAAGCAATATCGCCTGATCCTCGTCATTCCCGACAAGATGAGCCAGGAAAAGGTGAACCATCTCAAGGCACTGGGGGCCGAGGTGGTGATGACCCGCAGCGACGTCGGCCGCGGCCATCCGGAATATTATCAAGACATGGCCGAGCAGATCGCCCGGCAAACGCCGCGCAGCTTCTACGTCAATCAGTTCAACAATCCAGCCAATCCGGCGGCCCACGAAACGACCACCGCTCCGGAAATCTGGCGGCAATGCGAAGGGCGGCTGGATGCGGTCGTGTGCGGCGTCGGCTCCGGCGGCACGCTCACCGGCCTGAGCCGCTATTTCGCCAAAGTCGCGCCGCATGTGGAAATCGTGCTGGCCGATCCGGTCGGCTCGGTGTTGGCTGATTACATCGCAACCGGCCGCATCGGCGAGGCCGGCTCGTGGCTCGTCGAAGGCATCGGCGAGGATTTTCTGCCGCCGATCGCCGATCTTTCCCGCGTGCGGCGGGCGTACCAGATTTCCGATCGCGAAAGTTTCGAGGTTGCCCGCGACCTGTTGCGGCGCGAAGGGCTGTTGGCCGGCTCGTCGTCGGGCACCCTCGTCGCCGCCGCCCTGCGCTATTGCCGCGAGCAGACCGAGCCGAAGCGCGTCGTTACGTTCGCCTGCGACTCGGGCAACAAATATCTTTCGAAAATGTACAACGACAACTGGCTTGCCGACCAGGGCATCGACCGCCGCGAGCGCACCGGCGATCTGCGCGACTTGATCAGCCGCCGGTTTGCCGATCAGGCCGTGGTCACCGTGGCGCCGAGCGATCCGCTTTATATCGCGCATACACGGATGCGATCGCACGACGTGTCGCAGCTTCCCGTCGTGCAGCGCAGCGCGATCGTCGGGCTGATCGACGAATCGGACCTGCTGTTGGCGGTGGCCGACGACCCGGCCGGCTTTCAGCAGCCGGTCGAGCGGCACATGATCTCCCGATTGGTGACGCTGCCGCGACACGCCCGGATCGACGAGGCGCGAGCGATTCTTACAAGTGGACTGGTGGTGATCGTCGCCGATGAAACAGGTTTTCACGGACTGATTACCCGGACCGACCTGTTGAACTTTTTGCGGCGGCGCTAACGCGCGAAACCGCAAGCGAGCTTCCCACGCCGAGTGGGCTGGTGGCTCGCTTGCGGTTTCGCGCGTCGAACATCAATCGGTTTTTGCGACATCAGGAAATGAACAAACATGCTTCACGAAACAACTCCGGCAATCGCTGGTGCGGCGACGAGTGTCGTCCCCGTCGTGCTGCCCCTCGCATCGACTTTGCCGCCGCGGCTCGGATTCGCCACGCGAGCGGTTCATGCCGGCCAGCATCCCGATCCGACGACCGGGGCGGTGATGCAGCCGATCTACGCCACGAGCACCTATGTGCAGCAGTCGCCCGGCGTACATAAGGGCTTCGACTACGGTCGTTCGCACAACCCGACGCGCTTCGCCTTCGAGCGCTGCGTGGCCGATTTGGAAAACGGGCAATCGGCGTTCGCGTTTGCCTCGGGCTTGGCTGCAGCAGCCACGGTGCTCGAGGTGCTCGACCATGGCGCGCACGTTGTCGTATGCGACGATTTATACGGCGGTTCGTATCGCCTGTTCGAACGCGTGCGCCGCCGCACGGCGAACCTCGATTTCACGTATGTCGATCCGACCAATCTGCCGGCGCTCGAAGCGGCCATATTGCCGAACACGCGGATGGTGTGGATCGAGTCGCCATCCAACCCGCTTTTGAAATTGGCCGACCTGGAGCGCATCGCCGCGCTCGCGGCGCGGCATCATTTGATCAGCGTCGCCGACAACACGTTTGCCACGCCGTTCGTGCAATGCCCCCTGACGCTGGGATTCGACATCGTCGTCCACTCGGTGACGAAATATCTCAACGGCCATAGCGACATGATCGGCGGAGCGGCGATCGTCGGCGATCGAAAAGATTTGGCAGATCAGCTTCGCTTCCTGCAGAACGCGGTGGGCGGGATTCTCGGGCCGTTCGATTGCTTTCTGGCCTTGCGCGGATTGAAAACGCTCTCGCTGCGCATGCAGCGGCACTGCGAAAGCGCGATGCAGATCGCCGATTGGCTCGAGCGCCGCGGCGACATCGTCCGGGTCTACTATCCCGGCCTGCGCTCGCACCGGCAGCACGATCTGGCCAAGCGCCAGATGCGCGCTTTCGGCGGAATGGTGTCGGTGGTGGTCGATGGCGGACAGCCACGGGCCAAACGGCTGCTCGAACGCTGCCGCATTTTTTCCCTCGCCGAAAGCCTCGGAGGCGTCGAAAGCCTCATCGAGCATCCCGGCCTGATGACCCACGCCTCGATCCCGGCCGCCCAACGGGCTGCGATCGGCATCGACGACGGATTGGTGCGGCTATCGGTCGGCGTCGAAGACGTGCAAGACCTGCTCGCCGATCTGGAGCAAGCGCTGCAGTAGGCCTTTTCGCACAGACTAAGCCGACTGCTGTATCGACTCGCCGATTATCTGGCTGACGCCTTCATGAAAGCTCGTAACGTGCGATCGAAAGTATCGCCTGTCATGCTGGGATTATACGTTGCCGCCGGGCGAAATGCCGAAGCGCGTCGGCGCGCTAACCCCTAGCGATTCTGCTGTCGAGCGGTTAGAGTCGAACGCGCATGACTCCGAAATTATGGGAATTCTGGATCGACGTCGGCGGCACGTTTACCGACTGCGTGGCTCGGCGGCCCGATGGCGCGCTCGTCCGGCACAAATTGCTCAGCTCGGGCGTCACCAAAGGAGCAGCCGGCGACGGCACAACCGCCATTGAAATCGTCGACCCGTTGCGCAAGTCCGACCCGCTGGGATTTTGGAACGGTTTCACGTTGCGATTGTTGGATTCCGGCGGCCAAGTCGCGGCGGAAGCGAGCGTCGCGTCGTTTGACGCTGCGACCGGCGGCCTGCGCTTGGTCGCTCCCATGGATGCGTTGCCACGAGTCGGGCAAGTTTATGAACTGTCGTCGGGACAGGAATCGCCGATCCTCGGTGTGCGATACCTGTTGCGGCTAGCGGCCGACGAGCCGATTCCGCAGGTGTCGGTCCGTTTGGGAACCACGCGCGGCACGAATGCGCTGATCACGCGCCGCGGCGCACGCACGGCGCTCGTGACTACCCGCGGATTCGGCGATTTGCCGTACATCGGCTATCAGAATCGCCCGAAGTTATTCGAATTGGCGATTCACAAGTTGCCGGTGTTGCCGGCGACGGTCGTCGAGATCGACGAGCGCGTCGCGGCCGACGGCGCGGTGTTGCGATCGCCCGATCCGGAAGCGATTCGCAGGCAATTGGCGGCACTGCGGCCGACGGGAATCGAATCGTTGGCCATCTGCTTGCTCCATGGCTTTGCCTATCCGGCCCACGAGCAACTCGTCGCCGAGATTGCTCGCCAAGTGGGCTTTGCGGAAATCAGCGTATCGAGCGTCGTGGCCCCGCTCGTGAAGATCGTTTCCCGCAGCGACACGACGGCGATGGATGCGTATCTGAATCCGATTTTGCGATCGTATATCGCCCGACTGCGAACGGCACTCGCGGACAGCGATTTGCGAATTCTCACCTCGGCGGGCGGTCTGGTCGCGGCAGAGCAATTCGTCGGCAAAGACAGCATTCTCTCCGGCCCTGCGGGCGGAGTCGTTGGTTTCTCACGCGTCGCAAGATCGGCCGGATTCGATCGGGCCATCGGATTCGACATGGGGGGCACGAGCACCGATGTCTCACGCTTCGATGGCCAATACGATTTGGAATACGAAACCGAGAAGTCGGGCGTCCGTGTCGTCGCGCCGATGATGGCCATCGAAACGGTCGCGGCCGGCGGCGGCTCGATCTGCCGTTTCGATGGCGTGAAGCTCGTCGTCGGCCCGGATAGCGCCGGCGCCGATCCCGGGCCCGCCTGCTACGGCCGCGGCGGTCCGCTTACGGTGACCGATTTGAACGTCCACTCGGGCAAAATTCTTCCCGGCGGCTTTCCGTTTCCGCTCGATCTCGACGCCGTCGACCGCCGGCTGAGCGAATTGGCCGCCGAGGTCGCCGCGGCGACGGGCCGGCGCTATTCGCCGGCTGAAATGGCCGACGGATTGCTCCGCGTGGCGAATGTGAACATGGTTCGCGCGATTCGCAAGGTATCGATCGCCCGCGGCTGCGACCCGCGGCAATATGTGCTGGTGCCGTTTGGCGGCGCGGCGGGGCAGCATGCCTGCGCGGTGGCCCGGCAATTGGGCGTTGGGCAACTTCTCACGCACCCCGACGCGGGCCTGCTCAGCGCTCGGGGCATTGGGCTGGCCGATGCGGTGCGGCATCGAGTGGAAGGCATTTATGGCCCCTATTCGCAAGAAACGCTTGGCACGGTGGAGCGGATTTGGGACCGGCTCGCCGAAGAAGCCCGCGCGGAAATCACCGCGGAAGATTCGCTTGGGCAATTCAACCAGGAGGCGATCGAAATCCGGCGGCGGATGGACCTGCGCTATCGCGGCACGGATACATACTTGACGATCGATCGGCCTGCCGACGGCGATTTTGCAGCGGCCTTTCGCGCCGAACATAGCCGGCTGTATGGCTACACCCATGCCAAACGTCCGCTGGAGATCGTGGCAGCGCGGATCGAAGCGATCGGCCGGCAAGCGGAGTCGTTGTCGCAATCGGGCCGCGTCGCATCTCGCCCGCTCTCTACAAAGCGGCAGACAACCGTCCGCTTCGATGGCAGGCCACTCGACACGCAGGTTTTCCGTCGCGACGAACTTCGACCGGGCCATCGCTTTGCCGGTCCGGCGATCGTGCACGAGTTCGCCTCGACGACGGTCGTCGATCCCGGCTGGGAGGCGGAAGTTCTCAGCGGCGGAGAAATCCTGCTAAACGACACCGCGCAAGAGGAGCCCGCATCGCGGGAGCCCGATGTGCTAGCAAGGGAATCGTCGGACGAGATCAAATCCTCGGGGCAGATGCCTCAAGCTCTGGCGGCGTTTGGCAAGCAGCAAAACGGCAACAGCGGGGCGGACGGCACACGGAGTGTGCCTGCTACGGTGGACGCCGATCCGGTGCTGTTGGAAATTTTCAACAACCATTTCGCCGGGATTGCCGAGCAGATGGGGGTCGTTCTGCGCGATACGGCTTCGAGCGTGAACGTGAAGGAGCGGCTCGATTTTAGCTGTGCGATTTTCACCGCTCATGGCGAATTGGTCGTGAACGCTCCGCATATTCCCGTGCATCTCGGAGCGATGGGGCAAACGGTTCGTTGCATTTTGGCCGACAATCCGGCGATCGAACCCGGCGACGTGTTCGTGACCAATGACCCGTATCGCGGCGGCTCGCATTTGCCGGATGTGACCGTCGTGACGCCGGTTCACGAGCCGGTGGCGCTCGCCGTCGCGGGCGGCCGTTCGCCGCGGTTGCTGTTCATCACGGCGAGCCGAGCGCACCATGCCGAGATCGGCGGGATGGTTCCCGGTTCGATGCCTCCGAAATCGAAGAACCTGGCCGAGGAAGGAGTGCTGATTCGCAACTTCCGCTTGCTTGCCGCGGGCGAACCGCGGTTCGATGCGCTCGGCGAATTGCTATCCTCCGCTCCGCTTCCCAGCCGCGCGGTGGCCGACAATCTGGCCGATGTCGCGGCGCAAGTCGCAGCGAACCGGCAAGGCGTCGTGCAACTCGAAGCGCTCGTGGCGCGGGAGGGTTGGCCGATGATCGAGGCCTATATGCGGCACATTCAAACTGCGGCCGAGCGGAAGACACGGATCGCCCTTTCCCGGCTTTCGCCCGGCCGGCGCGAGTTTGTCGATCATCTCGACGATGGTTCGCCGATTCGAGTCGCGATCACGCTATTCCCCGGTTCCGATGGGCCGGCCGCCGAAATCGATTTCACGGGCACGGGCCCGGTGCTACCCGGAAACCTGAATGCCAATCAGGCGATTGTCACGGCGGCGCTGATGTATGTGCTGCGGCTGTTGATCGATGAAGATATTCCGCTGAACGAAGGCGTATTGTCACCGGTGCGCGTGGTGTTGCCGGAGTGTTTGTTGAATCCACCGTCGCGTGATCGGCCGGAGCTTTGCGCCGCGATGGCGGGGGGCAATGTCGAAACCTCGCAGCGCGTCGTCGATGTGTTGCTGGGCGCATTCGGTTTGGCCGCGGCCAGCCAAGGCACGATGAACAATCTGCTGTTCGGCGATGCGCATTTCGGCTATTACGAAACGCTGTGCGGCGGCTCCGGCGCCACGGCCGACGAGCCCGGCGCCGACGCGGTGCACACGCACATGACCAACACGCGGCTCACCGACCCGGAAATTCTCGAGCGGCGATATCCGGTGCGGCTGTTGGGATTTTCGATTCGCCGCGGCTCCGGCGGCCGGGGACAGAGGCGCGGCGGCGATGGCGTGGTGCGCCGGCTCGAATTCTTGCGCCCCTTGGAAGTGTCGATTCTATCGCAGCGCCGCGGGCCGTATCCGCCCTACGGCATGGCGGGCGGAGAACCGGGTTCGCTTGGCCGCAACACGCTACGCCGCGCCGACGGCACGACGCTCGATCTCGGCGCGTGCAGCCAATTTTCGCTCGCCCTGGGCGACGTTCTTACCATTGAAACGCCCGGCGGCGGCGGTTGGGGCGCGGAAGGCTGAACTTCGCGCCACGCCGCGCTGCCGTGTTGTCAATCCGCGAGCGTCGATTGCACAACCGAAGCCGAGGGCAATTCGTGGACGAAAAGCGAATCGGCGTCCAGCGACGATCGGGCCAATTCCACGATATGCCGATGGTGCGTGAACAGGATCACTTGCGCGCGCGCCGAGAATTCGGCAAGCAATTGCAATGTCGCGGCCGATCGTTCGTCGTCGAAGCGGATCAGGATGTCGTCGACGATGAATGGAATCGGTGGATGTGTTTCGAGATATTCGCTCAGCCACGCCAGCCTCACGGCAAGAAAAAGCTGGTCGGCCGTGCCGTCGCTCATTTCCGACATGCGAACCAGCCGGTCATCGGCGGCGCGAACGGCCATGAGTTCCGGCCGCCCCTCGCTGTCAAACTCTTCCTTCAGTCCGGCAAAGGCCCCCAGCGTCAGACGGCAAAGGAATTCGCCGGCCCGCCCAATGATGGGGCCCTGGTGCCGCTTGCGATATCGCTCGATCCCTATTTTCAATGTCGCAAGCGAGATTTGGAGCCGAGCATATTCCCGGGCGGCGCCGCCGATTTGAGTCATCAGGTCGTGGACTTGCTCGGCAGCGTCGGCAGCTTTGGCGCTTGAATCCATCATGTCGAGCGCATGCCGCTCCTCGCCGATCTTTGGGCCGAGCTGGTCCTTCAATTCGCGGTCGAGTTGGTCGATTTGTTGGTCGAGCTGGCGAATCCGCGGCTCGAGCGCGTCGGCATCTGCTGTTTGCGCTTCCGCGATGAAGACCGCCAGCGGCTGGCCGGCGCTGAAATCGCGCATCCTTTCTTCTTGACCGCGGATCGTTTTCTCGAGCTCACGGCGTTCGAACGATCGATCTTCCGCGCCGGGCAGATCGGCGACGGTTTCGCATCGGGCTTCCTGGCAGAGCGATTCCATTTGAATCTGCGCTTTCTCGATTGCTTCGCTGGCAGCGGCAAGACATTGCCGCTCGTCGGCCAACTGCTTTTCGAGCAGCGCCCGATTTCGATCGGCGGCAAGCGCGGCATGAAGTCGCTGTCCCAATTCCTCGGCGGCACGATCGGCGGGCAAATCCTTCAAGTCCGGCGCGACTTGGTCTGCCAATTCCCGAACGTCGGCCGCGAACTGTTCCATTGCCTGATCCATTTCGCCGATCCGTTCACGGGCCTCTTTGACACCTTGCTGCTTTTCGCGCAATTGCGCGAGCAGGTCGAGTACCGCGTTGGCTTCATTCGGGCTCCCAGCGGCATCGAGCGGCAAATCGGCAATCACGGCGGCCCATTCTTTTTGCCAGGTGTCAAGCTTGACTTGGGCGGCCGATAATCTGTGCTGCGCCCGCTTCTGCTCCTTTTCCAACCGTTCCGATTCGACGGTAAGATCGCGGTGCTGCCGAACGATGTCGGCCGCTTCATCGATCCACCGGGTGGCGGCGGCGACGAGTTGCTCGAGCGTGGGGCTCGGCGGCAGTTGTGCGGGGTCGAAGGCGGAAAGGAGTTCGACGAGGCGGCTGCGGTGTTGCTCAACCCGCTCTTGCAACTGCTGAGCCCGATCGCGCTGCCGGCGCAGCGATTCCGCCTGTTGCACCAATTCGGCATGTTGCCGGCTCCAGCGAAGCATTTCGCGCGGCGTCAGCGGAGCATTGCAAACCGGCTGCCAAAGCCGATTCCAATCAGCGAGTTCTCTTTCGCGGCGAGCGGCAACCGATTGCAGTTGCTCCGACAAGGCGGCGATTCGCCGGGCACACTCCGACTGCTGAGCCGCGAGTTGGGCATGCGTGGCAACGCGATCAGCCTCGCGGCGCAAGCGGTCGGCGACCTGATCGCTGGCTTCCACGCCCCGTCCGAAGGCGGCTGCGAGTTGTTCCGAACCCCGTTCGCCCGCAAGCCACGACTGGCGAATCGACTGCCAGACTCGTTCGCGCTCTTGCCGGGCTGCTTGTAGATCGCCCTCGGTGGGCACATCGAATTCGAGCCGCAGGGCGTCGAACGTTCGCTCGAGTTCGCCCGCCTCTACGCGGTGCTCCTCCAATCGCCGATCCGCGGCTTTTTGCTCCTTGTCGATGTCGGCGAATTCCTTTTCGAAGCGCTCGATCGTTTCCGAGAGCGGCACCGCGATCGTCTCAAGCTCGTCAATCGTGCCGAGCCAAAGCGACAAACGCCCAAGCGCGATCGCAAGTTGCTTGCTCGACGATTCACAACCGTTGCGCGCCGCCGACAGTTCCTCTTCGATGTTGCCCAGGCGAAGCGCATCTTGCACGGCCAAGGCGAGCGCGCCGGCATCGCGCGCGGCCGGCAGCCGCAGCAATTGGGCCGCGCTTTCCTGGATTGCGGGCTCCAACTCGGCCAACTTTACGTCCCAGTCTTCCACCTCCTTCACCAGCGTGCCGTATTGACTGCCAAGGTCGCGGATGCGAACTCGCTTGCTCTCGGGAAGATGCAACGTCTCGGCGGCGGCGAGATTGAGGCCATTGCCCAATTGGCGGAGCAATTCGGCGGCATCGGCTTCGAACTGCCGGGCCTTGGCATCTTGTTTGGGCCGGTCGCGCTGCGCTCGGCGATACACGCCCAATTCCTGTGCCAACGGCTCGACGGCCGATCGCCGCTCGACCAAGGAAGTCGGGATGTCTAGTTCGCCGAGCTGCTGTTGCCGTTCCTCGATCTTCGCCCGCGCGCGATTTTGCTCGCGCTCGGCATCGCGGAGATGTTGCTGTGCGGCTTGCCGGCGCTTGGTGAAATCCGCGGTCAGCAACACGGTTGCGGAAAGGGGCACGGCCTTCTGCCCCAAATCCGCGAGCCGCGCGATCAACGGCAGCGCCTTTGCGATGCGCTCCAGCCGGGATTTTTCGGCACAGGCCTCATGGAGGTCCACTTCGGCTTCTTGTTTGCGCTTGCTGGCCCGTGCGAATGCTTGATGGTGTTCTTCCCACTCGCGAGCCGGCAATTGATGGTCGCGCATGGCTCGTTTGGCGTCGGAGAGTTCCGTTAGGAGGCGGTTCAGATCGCGATTCCGTGCGGTGGGGGCGAACAGTTTTTCGGCATCTTTTTGCAGGCCGCTAAGAATTTCGCGCAGATCGTTGGCCCCGCCGGCGGAGAAGAGAATCTGGCCTGTGTCGCCGCCGCCTTCGATGATTTCCTTGCCGCCTTTCACCAGCATTCCATGATCGATGCCGAAAAATGTCTTGAACCGCATCGGGTCGATTCCGCCCAAAAAACCGCGCAATGCTTCTTCTTCGACGATCGCGGAATCTTCTCGATCGCGAAGGCTCCCTTTCGCAGCCTTGCGGCGCACGAAATCGAGCTCTTCGCCTCGGTCGTTGCGCAGCCGCGCGCCGACGCGCAGCGCCGCGTAGGGGTGAACGAAATCGTCGTTCAATTGCGTCGGGAAGCCGAAGCACAGATACGTGATCGCGCGCAACGCCGAACTCTTGCCCGCTTCGTTTGGTCCGAAGATCAGGTGCAGGCCGCGCCGGCCGTCGCTGAGATCGAGCGCGAAGTCGGTGAACGGTCCGCACGCCAAGAGGCGCAGTTCCAAAATCCTCATTTTGCCCCTCCGCGGGTCAGAAAACGATGCGAGAGAATCTGCTGCGCGTCGTCGAGCAGTTCGATCATTCCCGCCGGATCGCCGCCGGCGGGAAGATGCAATTCGTGGATCAATTCGTGCGGCAATTTTTGCCTTAGCGGTTCCAATTCAAGGGCCAACTCGCCGAGCGCTTGAGGATCGTCTCTCAGCTCGACCAGATATTGCAGCAATTCGGCGAGCGGGCCCTCGGAAAGGGCCGGCGCGTCGCGGGGCGGAGTCGTGGCGACCACGACCCGTTCGATCCATATCCGCCCGTCGCCGTGCAACAATCCTTGGGCCTTGATTTCGTGCTGCCATCGCTGCGACTCGGCCACCAATTGCTGATGGGCCGCCGAATCGCCACGCAATTCGACCCGAACCGCCAACGGCCGATCGTCGCTTGCGGCAACCAGTTCATGCAACCGCCGGGCGACGCGCTCGACGGCATCGGCGCCGGTGGCTGCGCCCGCGACATCGACAGGGCAATATTCCCACCGCAGCACATCAAGCGGCCGAAATTCTTCGACCGCATTCTCCCGATCGTCGACCGTCACGAGATAGCAGCCTTTCGCTCCGGATTCGCGGATGTGCCGGCCCTGCAGGTTTCCCGGAAACACGATCAATGGATCGCGATGAAGAATTTCGCGTTTATGGATGTGCCCCAGGGCCCAATATTGATATTCTTTGCCGCGCAGGCCGTCGAGAGTGCAAGGGGCATAGCGTTCATGCTCGCCGGAACGGGTGGCACACGTGTGCAACAGGCCGATATTGAACATGCCGCGAGCCCGGTCGGGATAGGCGGCCGCCAGATCGTCGGTCACGGCTGCCTTGGCAAAGCTTTGCCCGTGGATCGCAACGCCCAGCTCATCGAGCCGCACCGTCTCGGCACGCCTTTCCGAGAGTAGGCGAACATTGTCGGGCAGTTCAAGAGTGCGCGTCATCTTGTTTGCCGCATCATGGTTGCCGGCAATCAAGAAAACCGGGATGCCTGCCTCGCGGAGCCGGACCATTTGGGCAATGAAGAAGAGCCCGGTGCGGAAATCCTTCCAATCGCCGTCGTACAGGTCGCCGGCAATCAGCACGAAATCGGCCGCCTCGTCGATCGCGAGCCCCACGAGATTTTCCAGAGCCTGCCGCGGGGCGTGGCGGATTTCGTCGGCCGGGGCATCGCGATCGCGATCGATTCCTCCCCGCGGGCTGTCGAGATGAATGTCGGCTGCGTGGACGAATTTGAACATCTTGCGGTTCTACAAGCTTCTTAAGGTGAAACGGCGCCTTGCTCGCGATTTGGTGCGCCATGCGCCGAGAATGTGAAACATCACGCCTACAACAACCGCTCCGCGACTGATTCCGTTCATCATGCCAAAAATCTATTTCGATTTCGTCGCTACGAGGTTAATCCTGCATGTTTGCGTATTCGGCGATAGACACGTGTGCGGGATGCGGGTGATGGCCGCGAGGTGGAGATTCAACGTCGATTTATTCTAACAGTTTCAGGCCGCCGCGCCGCGATCGTGCGAAACGGCCGCGGTCGATTGGATGGATTGCCAGATGGATTGCCAAGCGAGAAACTGCGGCCGACGGCGGCGCGCGATGGGCTGCGGCAGGTTTGACCCGCTGGGTTTTGTGACCTAGGGTTTGATTGCACGGTGGCGCCGTGCGCTCTGCATTGGTTTTGAACTCTTCTACCGCGGCTGTTCAGTGGCGGGCCCAAATGGCTCGCGTGAGGGTTGTTGTGGACAAAACTGCCGAATTCGCCGCTTCGAGGCATCGCCGGCCGCGGTTCCGTTGGAATCGGCGTGCTGGCGATCGGCGCGGGACGGCGGTTGTCGAGGCTGCGGTAATTCTGCCGATCCTGCTGACGATGATGTTCGGCGTGTGGGAAGTCGGGCGGATGATCGAGGTCAGTCAGATCCTCGACAATGCCGCCCGCGAAGGGGCTCGATTGGCTGCCGGTGGCTATGTCAACGGCACGGCCGTTACGACGGCCCAAGTGCAGACGGCGGTGCAAAACTACATGACGGCCGCTGGGCTGCCGAGCGCCGCGATCAGTGGAGCACAGATCACGCTCACCTGCCTGGCGAGCACGCCGTGGACCGATCCTTACGAGGCGCAGCCGCTCGACCCGTTCACCGTGACGGTCACCATACCGTCGGGCGCGGCGTTCAACAGCTTGCGCTGGAATTTGTTGAACCAGGTCACATCGGTCACGCAATTATCGCAAACGGTTTACTGGCAGTCGGCAAATAATTCGCAGGTCGTAGTGAGCACGACGTTGCCGTATTGAGCAACGGCGGTGGGAAGCCCAGGGAAGGCCGGGAGCGCGGATTCAATTGGGTGGCGGCTGTGGCGGCCTTCCCTGGGCTTGAGGTGAATGCAGTGAGCGCGAAAACGGAAAACACGAATCGGTTGATCGGCAGGCCGCGGGCGCGCCGAGGCCGCGATCGCGCGGGCAGCACCATCGTGCAAGCGGCGATCGTGCTGCCAATCGTGCTCATGTTCTTGTTCGGCATTTTGGAGTATTCGCGCTACGTAATGCTTTTGCAGGTGATGACCAATGCGGCCCGCGAGGGTTGCCGCTACGCGGTGATGCACACCGATTCGGTGACCATCAACACGACAACCTACGGCAGCGCGACGTCGAACGTCGACACGATCATCACCAATATGCTGGGGGGCCAGACGCTGTCGAGCCAATCGATCGGCATCTACGCTTCCGATGCGCTCGGGAACAACGTGGGCACCTGGGAAGACGCCGCGGCGGGCCAATGGATCACGGTGAAAATCACCGGCAATTTCAATTCGATCTTGCCGAAATTGCTCGGTATGTCGAGCACGATTCCGATCACCGCCGAAGTAGTCATGCGATCCGAGGGGAATTGAAAAAGGGGTCGGGGACCAGGGGTCAAGGATCAGAAGTCAGAAGCGAGTCTTTCTCATCATGGTCGATTGTATGCAAGCAAATTCATCGAACTGTTTTCGTCCGCGGCGGAAGTGCCGAAACGGCTGTCGTCGGCCGCGCCGTGGAATGGTGCTGGTGCTGTTTCTGGTGACGCTGGTCACGCTGTTTACGTTCCTCGCGCTCGCCATCGATCTGGGCATGTTGGCCGTCGCGCGAACGCAATGCCAGGCTGCCGCCGACGCCGCTGCCATGGCCGGCACGCGCACGCTCAACGGCGTTTCCTCGACGAACAACAATTATTCCGCCGTCAGTCCGCAAGCCCTTTCCGCGGCCGAGGGAAATTCGATTCTCGGCAACGCGGTGCAATCGAGTCAGGTGACAATCAATATCGGCCGGTATGCCTATAACACCAGCGCGCAACAGTTCGAGGGAGAAATCCCCGGCACCTCGGGCACGAACTACACGCTGGTGCAAGCCCAGGTCACGACAAATCTCGGCACCAAATTGGGCTTCTCGAAAGTGTTCGGCTTCGTGCCGACGAACATCACCACCACGGCCACCGGCGTCCATCGGCCGCTCGATGTTTGCGTGATCAACGATTTCACCGGGTCGATGCGGTTCTCCAGCTTGCTGGGCCAGCCATACTATGGCAATCGCAACTCGAACAATCCGGACAGCGTGTATCCCACTTGGGGAGCGTATTCCGACACGACAGACGCCGCCATGCAAGCCACGTCGTTCACCAGCCCCTGGGATGCCGCCAATATCACGACCACCACCAGCGACGGCCGCCCGCCGATTTGCGGCGACTTTTACACAAATACGACCGGCACTTCGGCGTTCACCGCCGCTTCGAGCAGCTACGCCACTACGCCCAGCGGCGATGTGCCGTTGAAAACCAGCAAGAACACCAGCAGCACGTGGGGCCAAACGCTTGCCAGCATTCTGAGCATCAGCAATCCCACTACTTCGACCTACGACAGCACTTTCGAAAGCTCGGGCTACAAGGCCTACAGCATGGCCTCGAAGTTCAATCGATACACGCTCGGCCCGGGCTACTACGGCAAAACGTTTTTCATTTGGCCCCCCGATCCATCGAACGGCACCGATGGCAAGACCAACGACTGGCGGCAGCGCTACTTCCTCTATCCGGGCACGTCGACCGCCATGAACGACAATTCGCGCCTGTGGGACAGCAGCGGCAATTGGAAGACGCCCGGGAGTTCGACGTATCAGATCAATTACAACGCGATCCTGGCTTGGATCACAAGCAGCCCGAATCCATTCCCCTCGACCATGATGTCGGGCCGCATCGTTTATTACACATCGATCCCGACCACGATCAGCACCGCGACCGATCCGCCGACCGATTTGAACCAACGGTTTTGGAAGGATTACATCGACTATTGCCTTGGTCTGATCGACAACTACGACGGCACCTGGCAAACGCTCAACAACGGCAGCACGGGCCTGACAGGCTACGGCAACGATTATTCGTGGGGCACCGTGAAAATCACCGCGTTGAGCAGCCTGCACCAGACCAGCGGCAAGCCGTTCATGTATTACGGCGACAACCCGCAGCGGCCGGGCCTGCATTTCTGGTTCGGGCCGATGACGATGATTGATTTTCTCGGCTGCTACAACATCTGGTACAACGTCAGCCCGTATTGCTCGCGGTATTGCTGGTGGCCGGGCACTTGCCACGAATCGCCGCTCTACGCCTGCAAACTCGGTATCCAGGCGGCGCTGACCGACATCCAAGACAACCATCCCAACAACGACGTTTCGCTGATTTTTTTCAGTACGCCGCGCTCGTATTCGGGCGAAAACGACGACACGCGGTTCAACCGCGTGCGCGTCGGTCTGAGTCAGAATTATTCGAACATGACCGATTCGCTCTGGTATCCGCCGGCAACCGTGGGCAATTCGAGCGCGACGGTGACGCCCTACGATTCCGACAATATCGAGGTGCCCCGCGCCACGGGCGGCACTTGCTATGCCTATTCGCTGATGCTGGCCTTCAACCAGTTCAGCAGCAATTCGACGCTCGTGAACTACAGCGTCGGCCAGCCGGCGGGCGATGCCGGCGGCAATGGCCGCATCGGCGCCCAAAAAGTCATTATTTTCGAAACCGACGGCGCTCCCAACACGACCGCTTCCGCCAGTTTCACCAACGGCGGGGCTTACAATTCCTACTATAAAGTCCGCTACAACTACGGCAGCCCATCCACCAGCGATTATCCAACCAATATCAATGGCTACGACGACAACGACTCGACCGTCACCAGCCAAATTGACGCGATTTGTAGCCAATTGGCCGCACAAACCACGGCCACATCGCCGGGCTATTCGACATCTTCCAAACCGCTTTTGATCCATTGCATCGGTTTCGGGCCCTATTTCGACTCCGGCAGTTCGACCTACACGGCCAACGTGGCCACGCTCAACGAGATGCAGATTCTCGGCAACGTCACCGACGGAATGCCCAGCTACAAGATCATCGATGGCACGCAGACGCAGGTGATCAACGATTTGCAGCAAGCGTTTACGATCATTTTGCAGAGCGGCGTGCAAGTCGCGCTGATTCAGTGATCTATATTTGCACGGCAGGAGAGCGGGGGCGGCGCGGCGACGGCGACCGTCACGACCGTCTTCCAGTGCCGCACCCTGTTGCCCCCGCTTGCGGTTTCGCGAGTCTGCCGCACAGCGGGCCAACGCGCGAAACCGCTAGCGAGCCGCGTGCCGCAACAGGAATCGGCGCGTTTAGTGAACTGCGACCGCGACCGCGTCCTGCCAGATTCGCATCCCGCCTGATTCCCTCCCACCGATTTTCGCGAGTGACCGGATGAATCCCAAGTCCAATGCCGTCGCGCGCTTCGAAGAGGTGACCAAAGTTTATTCCTCCGGCCCATTCCGCGCCGGTGTGCGGGCCCTCGACGGCGTGAGCCTGTCGGTCGATGCCGGCGAAGTGTTCGGATTGGTCGGGCCGAATCGGGCGGGCAAGACCACGCTCGTGAAGATTCTGTTGTCGATCTGCCGGCCGACCTCCGGCCGCATCCTGCGGTTCGACCGGCATTGGAAAGATCGCCGCACACTGGCCCGCGTCGGCTATGTCCACGAAAGCCAGGCGTTTCCACGGTATCTCACGGCCCATTCGCTGCTGGAATTTTACGGGGCGCTGTCCTTTCAGCCGCAGCAGATCGTCCGGCGCCGCAGCGGCGAACTGCTCGAGCGATTCGGCCTTGCCGACCGCAGCCGCGAGCCGATTGGCCGGTTCAGCAAAGGGATGCTCCAGCGACTGGCCCTATGCCAATCCCTTGTCAACGATCCGGATCTGCTGGTGCTCGACGAGCCGTCGGAAGGGATGGACCTCGCCGCCCGGCGCGTGTTGGACGAAGTGATCGCCGAGCGCAAGCGACAAGGCCGCACGGCGATCCTTGTGTCGCACCATTTGAACGACGTTCAGCGATTGTGCGACCGAGTGGCAGTGATCCGCGGCGGCAAAGTCGCGTTTGCGGGGCGCATGGCCGAACTGATCGGCGCCCAAGGCGATCCGGCCGCCAACAAGACATTCGGAGATTGGCCGCTCGAGCATTCGCCGCAGGGCGGTTCGCTCGAAAAGGTTTTGGAACCGATCTACGCAGGAACAACGCAATGAACGTCTTGCCGTCGAAATGGTCGCCATGGAAGTCAACGATCGCGTGGCTGGTTCGCGACACGTTTCGCCAGTCGCTGGCCTACGGCATCTGTTGGATTCTGTTGGGCGTCAGCGTGTTGGCCATCGGCGTATGCGCGAGCGCGGGCGTTACCGGTTCGGTACAATTAGCGGCACCCGGCGAAAATCCCGACTTCCTCCCGCCCAACGATCGCGACTCGCACGACGCCAAGAAGCTGAAGCAATCGGGCGTGGTGGTGGTGGGCGGCGATCTGACGTTGGCCTTCGGGGCGATCCGAGTTCCTTTGGCCCGCGACGATCGTGGCGCGGTTCACTTCCTACAGCTCGTGTTGGCCGGCGGCGTGGCCGACACGCTCGGGCTGCTCTTGGCGCTGGTGTGGACGGCCGGTTTCTTGCCCGGCTTTCTCGATGGGCGGAGCATCAGCGTGCTATTGGCCAAGCCGGCGCCACGGTGGGCCTTATTGGCTGGAAAATATGTCGGCG
The DNA here is from genome assembly GCA_036267355.1 of Pirellulales bacterium. NCBI lineage: Bacteria > Pseudomonadati > Planctomycetota > Planctomycetia > Pirellulales > Pirellulales bacterium. Next base: position 65,050 of record DATAWG010000034.1, read on the forward strand.
TGCTCGTGTTCGTGCTCTGTCATGCGACTTTGTTTGTCGGCGGCACATGGCTGGCCATCGGCATGCGAACGCACGTGTGGGATCCCACGTATCTGTGGTGCATCCCGCTGCTGCTGCTGCACTTTGCCGTGTTCTTCAGCATGTCGCTATTGCTGGCCGTCTGCACGCGGAGCACGGTCGTGTGTGTCTTCGGCTCGATTTTGTTTTGGTTTGTAACATGGGGCTTGAACTACGGTCGGCACGTGTTGGCGGCGAGTGCCACGGCACTTCCGGAAGGACATTTTTCGTCGGCGCTGATGTGGCTGGTCGACCTCGGCTATTGGATTCTGCCGAAGCCGGCCGATTTCAGCGTGCTGCTGTTCAACGCCTTGGACGCCAAGAACTACTTCGGCCCGCTGTTCGACCTGAAGACTCTTCAGGCACACGGATTCTCGATCGGCCTATCGATCGCCACCTCACTGGCATTCACCGCCTATACGCTATTCGCCTCCGGCCGCCGCTTCGCCGCAATGGATTACTGAGAGACGAAGCTCGTCACGCGGAGGCGAGGAACGAAGAATGGCTCGCGAGGCGCGGAGAGGCAAGAAGAGGGAAAGACAGAAGAAGAACGAAGTAAAGTGCCGGAGGACGGCGGCGCGTAATTCTTTATCCGCTTTCTCCGTGTCCTCCGCGGCTCCGCGTGAGCTGCTTCTTTTCAAGCGTGCGTTAGCTGCTTGAAGCGCTCGATGAGCTCTCGCGTTACCGGGCCGGGTTTGCCGTCGCCGATTCGGCGGTCGTCGAGTTTCACCACCGGAATTACTTCGGCGGCGGTGCCGGTCAGAAAGCATTCGTCGGCCGTGTAGATGTCGTAGCGGCTAAGGGCGATTTCCAACGCCTCGCGGCCCGATTCGCGGGCCAATTCGATCACGGCTTCGCGCGTCACGCCTTCCAGAATTCCCGCGTCGATCGGCGGCGTCAGCAGCACGCCGCGGCGCACGAGAAAAATATTGTCGCCGCTGCACTCCGCCACTTCCCCCTTGTGGTTGAGCATCAACACTTCGACGCAACCCGCCTTGTAGCCTTCGATCTTGGCCAGAATGTTGTTCAAATAGTTGAGCGACTTGATCCGCGGACTGAGCGCCGCCGGACTCGTGCGAACGGTGGCCGCCGTGACGATTTCCAGGCCGTTGCGATAATGCTCTTCCGGATACAAGGCAATTCGGTCGGCAATGATGATCACTTGCGGATTCTTGGTTCGCGTCGGATCGAGGCCGAGCGTGCCGGCGCCGCGAGTCACCACGAGGCGGAGGTAGCCGTCGCGAAGATTGTTGGCCGCGAGCGTTTCGTCGATTGCGCGGGCCATCGCGTCCGGCGACACCGGAATTTCAAGCCAGATCGCCCGAGCCGAGTCCCAAAGCCGCTTGAGATGTTGCTTGAGCCGAAATACTTTGCCGCCATAGACGCGAATTCCTTCGAATACGCCGTCGCCATACAGCAATCCGTGATCGAAGACACTGATCTTCGCGTCTTCCTGATCGTAGAGCTTGCCGGCAATGTAGATTTTTAGCGACATGCAAGTCCGGTCGGGAGAAGAGAAAAAGCTTGAAACACGAACCGAACTGTAGGCCGCGATGCGCGAAACCGCAAGCGATCAACAACCCCAATGCCCCTCGACCGCTTGAGCTCGCGGCTCGCTTGCGGTTTCGCGCGTGGAATTATACCTCTTCCATGCGGCCGGCGACTAATCGCACGACGCGATCGGCTTCCGCGGCGATCGCGGGGTCGTGCGTCACCATGACTATAGAGAGCTTCTGGGTCTGGTTCAAGGTTCGCAGAATTTCCAAAATTCCCTCGCCAGTGCCTTGGTCCAAATTACCGGTCGGCTCGTCGGCCAAGAGAATCTGCGGTCCGGAGATCAAGGCCCGCGCGATCGCCGTGCGTTGCATCTCGCCGCCGGACAGTTCGCGAGGGCGATGCTTCAAGCGGTGCGACAGTCCCACCATTTCGAGCAATTCGCGGGCCTGCGCAACATGGGCTTTGCGATGCCGACGGTAGCTAAAGAAACCATGCCGAATCATGAGCGGCGAAAGCACGTTTTCGAGCGTCGTCAGCTCCGGCAGCAAGTGATAGAACTGGAAAATCATGCCGAATCGCGTGTTGCGCAGCGTGTCGCGCTCGCGCGCCGGCAGATTGTCGATCCGGCGGCCATCGAGATGCACTTCGCCCGAAGTCGGGGCGTCGAGCGTGCCGAGCAGGTGCAACAGCGTGCTTTTGCCGGAGCCGCTTTGGCCGATGATGGCCAGAAATTCTCCGCGGCGCACGTCGAGATCCGTGCCCGTGAGCACCGGAATATCGACCGGCCCTTTGCGATAGTTTTTCTTCAGATGCATGGCCCGCAATTGCATGGCCGCCGCGTCTGGATCGAACGACAGCGTGGCCGGACTTTCGGCCGAATCGATTTCCGCGGCCGGCTCCGCATCGACCGCAGTCAAGATGCCCTCGGCGCGAGGTTCTTCCGCCAGCCGGAGGCCGCCGGCGTTCGACGCATCGTCGACATTTTCCGTTTCACTCGTCGATCCGGCAGCGAGCGCCGTGGCGTCTTCCGCATTCGCCTCATGGGCAAGCGACCGATCGGCGCCGTCGAGCAGCAAATGGCTGCGATTCGCGGCACGACGGCGCTCGGCTTGCTCGGCCAGCTTGATGCGCACAAACTCACTCATAGCGGAGGGCCTCCACGGGATGCAACAACGCGGCGCGCAGCGCGGGCAGAATGCTGGCCATCACGGCGATCAACAACGTTCCGCCGACAATCCACGATACCGTGGCCGGCTCGACGATGGTCGGAATCTTGTAGAAGTAGTAGATCGCGGGATCGAACACCTTTTGGCCCGTGAGCCATTCCACGCCGCTACGGATCGTGTTGATGTAATGCACGAAGACCAGACCGAGAACGGTGCCCACGCCCGATCCCACGATGCCCAGCGACAGCCCGTAGCTCAAGAAGATTCCCAAGATGCCGCTCGACGATGCGCCGAGCGATTTGAGAATGCCGATGTCGCGCGTCTTTTCCACGACGATCATGAAGAACGTGGCCAGGATCCCGAATCCGGCCACCGCGATGATCATGAACAACAGGATATTCAGCACCGCGCTTTCCATTTGCACGGCCGCCAACAGTGGGCCCTGCTTTTCGCGCCACGTCGAAATTGCATAGTTCGGGAATTCGGCCCGCAGCTTGTCGCACACCTGATCGGCGTCGACGCCCGGCTTAAGCTTGATCTGAATCGACGAAACGTTGCCGATGCCGGTTTGCGGGTCGATCATTCCGCGAAGCTCTTGCAGCTTGCGGAGCGGCACGAACACGAAGTTCGAGTCGTATTCGCTCATCTTGCTTTCGTAGAAATCGACGACCGTGAACGTATCGCTGACGGCTTTGGGCGGGATGCCGGCATTGGGAAACGTGATCTTTACGTCGTCGCCCGGGAGCAACAGAAAGCGATCGGTGCCCGTGCGATCGCGAAAACTGCACAGGGCGATGCCGAGTATCGCGCCGGTGAATTGCTCCTTGCTGGCGTCGAACACGGTGGCTCGTTGCGGTTGGCCTCGATCGAACGGGTTCGCGGCATGTTGCTGAAACGGGTCTTGCCCTAGCTGCGGAATGGCGGCGCCTTGCTGCGCGGGTTGTCCGGCCGACGACTGGCCGGCTGACTGCGGGCCATTCGCGGCCGGGCCGAAGCTGGGCGGCTCGGGAGCCCCGATTGCCTGGCCCATAGGCTGATTGGCGGCTGCCCCCGGACCGGGCGATGTGGCAGTGCCGCCTTCGGTCCGGCGCAACAACTCCTGAAACTGCCGATCATGCTCGGCCCGCATGCGACGCCATTCCCAGCCGGCGATTTTCATTTCCGGTCGAGGGGCCGATTCGCTGCCGGTTTGATGGTCGTGATCGTCGTAACGGCCATCATGCAGATTGAACGTGAGATGCTTCCGATTGTCGGGGTGTTGCAGATACTTGCCAAAATCGCCCACCTCGTTCTGGGTTCGCTCGTCGATGCCGATCAGCATCACTTGCCGCATGCTGTATTGGCCGCGGGAAAGAAAGCTGAGCATGGCGGGCGTGTGTACCGTGGGGGTCATGCCCGCGATCTGGCCGTTGGCGATTCGCAGGATTTGCTGCATGTGCCAATCGGGATCGGGAAAGCCCTCGGAGCCGCGCGCTTCGAACACGATATCGCTCAGGATACCGTGAATGCGATCGCGCATTTCATGCGAGAAGCCGGCCATTACGCTGTTGACGATAATCATCGTCGCCACGCCGAGCATCACGCTGATGATCGACGCCAGCGCGATATACCGAGTGCGCAGGTAGCGCCAGCAGAGCAATTGTTTATACATGGCGATGGTCCATCCTTGACCTATGTGCTAAGGCTCGGCCGAAAAATAAATTCCCGCCTTTTTTGAACCCCTCACCCCGCCCTCTCCCGCAAGGGGAGAGGGGCTATCGAGAAGTTATTTTTCGGCGGAGCCAAACGCTCGACTCACGAAACCGCAAGCGAGCCGCACCGCGCCGCCTGACGTCGAACCGCGCTAGCGGTTTCGCGCGTCTCTTCTGCCTTTTTCCCAACCCTATCCCCTCACCCTCACCCTAACTTTCCGGCCGCAGCAGCGGAAACAAAATCACATCGCGTATCGACGGCGAATCGGTCAGCAGCATCACCAGCCGATCGATGCCCAGCCCCAAACCGCCTGCCGGCGGCATGCCTTGCCGCAGCGCGCGGACGAAATCGTGGTCCATCTTGGCCATCGAGTTTTCTTCGTTCTGCCCGGCCAACTGCGTTCGCAATAGTTGTTCTTGCAGATCGGGATCGTTCAGTTCGGTATAGGCGTTGGCGAGTTCCATGCCTTGAATAAATAGCTCGAACCGCTCGGCGATCGCCGGATTGTCGCGCTTGCGCTTGGTGAGCGGACAGATGCTGGCCGGATAGTCGAGCACGAAAATCGGGCCGGCCAGTTGGTCTTCGACCCGCTCCTCGAACACTTCGTTCTTGACCACGTCGGGATGCTTGCCGGCGGTGTCGAAGCCGATTTGCTCGGCGAGCTTTCGCACGGCCGCTTCGTCGCCGGCAGCGATGCCGGTGGCTTCGGCGAAAAGTTCGTCGTAGCTGCGGCGGGCAAAAGGCGGCGTGAAGTCGATCGTCTTGCCGCCCCATTGGAGCTTGGAATCCTGCCCGGTCGCACGGATCGCATCGACGATCAATCGCTCGGTGAGGTCCATCATCGAACGGTAGTCGCCGTAGGCCTGATAAGCTTCGAGCATCGTGAATTCGGGATTATGCCGCGGGCTAATCCCCTCGTTGCGATACACGCGGCCGAGCTCGTAGACCCGTTCCACCCCGCCGACCAATAGCCGCTTCAAATGCAGTTCCAACGCGATTCGCAGATAAAGCTTGATATCGAGGGCATTGTGGTGGGTGATGAATGGCCGCGCCGCGGCGCCGCCGGCGATGGCGTGCAGCGTCGGACCTTCGATTTCTACGAAGGCGTCTGCCGCCAACGTGCGGCGGATCGATTGCACGATCTGCGTGCGGCGCAAGAACCGCTCAAGCACCCCTTCGCCGTGGACCAGATCCAAATATCGCATCCGTTGCCGCAGTTCCGGATCGGCCAAGCCGTGGTGCTTGTCGGGCGGCGGGTCGAGGGCCTTGGTGAGAAAATGGAGTTGGTCGGCGAAGATCGTCAACTCGCCGGTCCGCGTCTTTTTCAGTTCCCCTTCGACGCCCAGTAGATCGCCCAAATCGAGACATTCGGCCACGGCCCAATTGCGCTCGCCAACCTGCTTCTTGCCGATGTAGACTTGAATTTGGCCGGTCCAATCGCGCAAATCGAGAAAAATCAGCTTGCCGGTGTCGCGCATCAGCACGATCCGGCCGGCGACGCGAACTCGCGGGCCATGCTGCTCGGCATGCCGCTCCGGAGCGTCGGCCGGCGGCGGCGTCACGGTGATTTCGCTCTCGCGACGGCGCACGTCGCCGATCGGCTGCTGGCCGTCGAATCGGCCCCCCCAGGGGTCGATCCCGAGCGCGCGGAGCTGATCGAGCTTGTCGCGGCGAGAAGCTAGCAGGTCGGACATGGGGCGGGCACGGCTGTGGGCTTTGAGACTGTGAGGCTTTGAGGTACGAGGCACAGGACGCTTGCGCGCCCTAATAGTCTCATGGTCTCAAAGCCTCACAGCCTCCTTTAACTTCAAGAATCGCAACATTTTAGTGAAACCGACCCGGGGGTCAATGTCAGCTCTCCCAGGGCTTCCAACGGGGCTCGAAAAACTGGCCCACCCGGGGAATCTGACCCAGAGAAAATGCTAGATTTCCACAGCACATAGACAAGCGCGCTTGCCGTATTGTTCACTTCCCGCCCGATCCGTTCCCTGCCTCCAAGCACCCCGCAGCACCTCCCAGAAATGACGATCCGAAGGCCGGGCCTCTATTGCGTCGAACTGCGAACGGCCCGCTGGGAGGCCAGCGTTCGCTGGTATCGCGAAGCGCTGGGGTTGCGGGTGATGGTGCGCGTGGTGGAAGATGGCTATGCATTGCTCGAGGCCGGCGACACCCGTTTGGCGCTGATCTCCCGGCACCATCCCGGACCGGCCAGTCCGCGTTGGAGCCTGGGTTTCGAAGTCGACGATCTCGATGGGGCCATCGAACAGTTGGAGCGGGCCGGCTCGCAGGTATCGCGCCCCGAATGCGACCCGGAGGGATTTCGCGAAGTGGTGACGTTCGATCCCGACGGCAACACGATTCGCCTTTTCGCCTGGCCGGCGCGATAAAGTAGCAGGCAAACTCCGTATGCCCTCGGCCACTTGAAACGCGTGCCACCATCCTGTGCAAGCGTTTCGACCGCGAGCAAGAATCGGCGCTGCGCATGGTTGAAGAAGCAGAGTTTTTGGCGGTGTCCGATGGCGAGCCTGAGTGAATCGGCATCGCCGCCGGCGCAGGAACTGCGCCTGCTACGATCATTGCCACACGACGCATTCCTTTTGCCGATGGCCAGCGACATGTCCTCTCTCACCTTCGGCGGCGAAGAGAAATTCGACGCCGCGCCCGAACGCGTGTTCGAGCTGTTGACCGATTTGGACCAGCTTTCGGCGGCAATCCCTGATCTGGTCTCGGCCGACAAGATCGACGCGCGGACGCTGCAATGCGTGGTGCGGCCGGGGTTTTCGTTTCTCCGCGGAACGCTCCGCGTAACGATCGTGCTCGGGGAAATCGATCGGCCGGCGTCGGCGGCAATGCATGTCGCGGCCCGCGGCATCGGCACGCAAATCGGCGTCGAAAGCCACATTCGCATTGCTGCCGATTCAACCGGCTCGAAGCTATCTTGGACAGCCGAGGTGGTCGAACTCAAAGGGCTGGCCGCAACCGTCGGCCGGAGCCTAATTTCCGCCGCCGCCCAGCAGGTCATCCAAACCGCTTGGCAGCAAGTCCGCGACAGGCTGAACCAGACCGATGCCGATTCATAATCGGCCCTACTATCTCGTCCCGTCTCGCCCCTCGCTTGCGGTTTCGCGCGTCCGCGTTTGCCGCGCGCCGCGCCCAATCGCATGTTCCAACCCAATTTTTCGATTACCATACATTAGATTCCCCTGGTTCTTGGAAAACAGTCGGCTTTCCATGCGTTGGCCCATCCGCCTGCAACTCCTGCTGCCGATGCTTTTGGTCGTGATCGTCGCGATCATCGGCTCGAGCGGCGTATCGGCGGTGTTGGTGGCGAATTCGATTCGTGCGCGGCAAGAAGAAAATCTGGCCCGCGTCGTGACAACGCTCACCGACGCCTCGTTTCCACTCACCGAATCGGTGCTGTCGAAAATGAGCGGGCTGTCGGGGGCAAAATTTGTCGCCTTCGACGCGACCGGAACATTGCAAGCGGCTTCGCACCCATTTGCCGAGGCCGATCTCGCTTCGCTCCGCCACTTGCCACGCACTCGAAAGCTGAGCGGCTTCGCCGAGGGCAATGCCCTTTCGATCGGAGGCGAAAGCTATCTGGCGGCACTGCTGCTCGTGCCCAACCGCGGCGGCGACGAGGCCGGACCGCTGTCGCTCGCGGTGCTCTATCCCGAGGAGCAATGGTCGGCCGTGCGCCGGCAGGCGATCTACCCGCTATTGGCAGTCGGCGGAGCGGCAGTGCTCGTGGCAATGCTCGTCACGGCGCTGTTGGCGCGGCGAGTGGTGCAACCGCTGGAAACTTTGCGCCGGCAAGCGGCGGCGATCGAGCAAGGAGACTTTCGCCCGATGCCCTTGGCTCACCGCAACGATGAAATTCAGGACCTCGCGCGCTCGATCAACCACATGGTCGAGCAATTGGCCCGCTACGAGGCCGACGTGCGGCAGAACGAACGGCTGCGCACGCTCGGACAGCTCGGCGCCGGCATCGCTCATCAAATCCGCAATGCCGCCACCGGCGCCCGCCTGGCCCTCGATCTGCATCGCCGCGTTTGCGCAGCAGGAGATGATTCGGAAACGCTCGACGTCGCCGTACGCCAAATGGCCCTGATGGAAACCTATCTGCAACGTTTTTTGACCCTCGGCCGGCCGCAGCAAACTCGGGCGATGCCCGCGGCGCAACGCCCGCTGGAACTAGCAGCCGTGGTGGAAGATGTGCTTCCACTGGTGCGGCCGGCCTGCGAGCATGCGCATATCGACCTGCAATTCGTCCGTCCGGCGGAATCGCGCGCCGTCGTTGGCGACAGCCACACGATCGGCCAATTGCTCATTAACCTGCTATTGAATGCGATCGAAGCGGCATCGGCCGTTCGCGGCACTGCCGCCAATGGCAGCGGCGGAATCGTCCGGATGGAAATCGGCCGCGAGCCGGATGGCCGCGTAGTGTGCCGCGTAAGCGACAGCGGGCCGGGGCCGGACGCCGCGGTGGCCGCGCGGCTCGGCGAACCGTTTGTCACCGACAAGCCCGACGGCACCGGCCTCGGCCTGGCCGTCGTGCGGCAGATTGCCGAAGAGCACGGCGCCGAATTAAGCTGGCGTCGCGACCTCGGGCTAACGCAATTCACCGTCGCGTTTCCCGCCGTCGCCAAAGAACCCGTCGCGAACGCCTCGGGTTAGCATGACTCACACGAGTTCGAACATTAGCGACGACGCGCGATAAGGTTAGCCCGAAGCGCGAGCGAGGAATCGCGAAATCGCAAGCGAGCGCCCGCATTAATCGAGAATCGATGCTCGCTTGCGGTTTCGTGTCGAACGTGTAAAGGCGGCCTGCGCGGCCTTGGCTCAACTTCACTTGTGAGATCTTGCTCCATGCGATTGCTTGTTGTCGATGATGAATCCACGATCTGCTGGGGGCTTTCGCGCCTCGCGAAGGAGATGGGCCACGAAGTGGTTACGGCCTCCTCCGCCGAGGCCGGGCTCGAAGCCGCCGCCCGGCAGCCGCCCGATCTCGTGATTCTCGACGTGCGCCTGCCCGGCATGGATGGTCTCACGGCCATCGAGCATTTTCGGCCGCTCATCGGCACGGCCCCGATCGTGGTCATCACGGCCTACGGCGATCTGGCGACGGCGGTGGAAACGGTGCGCCGTGGGGCGTTCGAGTATTTGGTAAAACCATTCGATCTTTCGCTCGGGCAGCATGTCATCGAGCGGGCCATGCGATGGCGGACCGAATCGGCGCAACCGGCGCAATCGCCCGATGCGGCCGGGGCCGGCCCGCATGTGGCAGGGCTGGTCGGCCGTTCGGCCGCGATGCAAGAGGTGTTCAAGCGGATCGCGCTCGTGGCAGGGTCGGAGGCCTGCGTCCATTTGTCGGGCGAAAGCGGCACGGGCAAGGAATTGATCGCCCGCGCCGTACATCAATTCAGCCGCCGCCATGCGGGGCCGTTCGTGGCCGTGAACGTCGCGGCGCTCAGCCCGGCACTGGTGGAAAGCGAGCTATTCGGCCATGTTCGCGGGGCATTCACCGGAGCCGACCAACCGCATCGCGGGCTATTGGAGCAATCGCACGGCGGCACGATTTTTCTTGACGAAGTGGCCGAGATTCCAGCCACGTTGCAAGTGAAACTTCTGCGGGCGGTCGAGCATGGCGACGTGTTGCCGGTCGGTGCCGGCCGGCCGATCGAAATCGATTTGCGGGTCGTTTCGGCGACGCATCGCAATTTGCAAGACCGTGTGGCCGGCGGTTCATTTCGCCACGATTTATACTTCCGCCTGAGCACGTTTCAGATCGACGTGCCGCCGCTCCGCGCCCGCCGCGACGACATCCGCCCGCTGGCAGAGTATTTCTTGGCCGCCTTCGCCGAGAAGAGCGGCGCGCCTCCGGCAAGGCTTTCCGCCGAAGCGCTTGCGGAACTCGAACGCCGGCCTTGGTATGGCAACGTGCGAGAATTGCGAAACGCGATCGAACATGCATTGGTTCTGACTCGGGCGGGCACGATCGGCGTCGAACATCTGCCGCCGCCCGCCGCCGCTCCGCCCGGCTCGCCCACCCCGCTGGTCGAAAGCGCTGGTTCATCGAGCGACGAAGCGGCGATCGCCGCGCTGGTGCGCCGTTGGGCGGAAGCGCGATTGAAAAACGGCGGCGCTGCCAATGGCGCCGAAGTCGAGGGCCTGTACGAGCAACTTTTGGGCTTGGTCGAGCCGCCGCTCTTGAAAGCCGTCTTGGCCCAGCATCACGGCCAGCGCGCCGCTGCCGCCAAAACCCTCGGCCTGCACCGCATGACCCTGCGCAAAAAACTGACCCAATTCGGCATCGACGACCTTTGACCGCTGCATTGCGCAAACGTAACCCGAAACCGGCCGCGCCAGCAAGGGAGCGTCGTTGGTCACCAGTCCGTCAAGAATTCAAGCCGATTCCTGAGCGAAATCGCATCCAATTTACCCACGAGGCGGCGCAATCTGCCAAGCAACTCGCCGATCGGGCATTGGCTTGACACGATGATTCCGGCGTGTGGCTGCCCACGATGAACCCAAGCCGTATGCAGTGCCGCGAAATGCGCCACGTTGAACGTTACGAGGGTTCGATTTTCGCTCGTCAGCCCAAATCAATTGCGATTCGTCGGATTCTCCGAGCCGGCCGGCTTCCCGCGTGCTTACGGCGTCGATGCCGGCTTTGCGCAAAGCCGGAGCGACAACGCCGTAAACACATTTTCGTCCGTAAGAAGCTTTGCCGCGATCATCCGGATTTGGCAGCGGTCATACGCGATTTGACGGTCGCTTCATCGTCGGCCAAAAGAGCGGCCTCGATTTCGTCGATGTGGTCGTAAGCGTAGGCCAGCGCATCGTGGTCTGTGCCCTTCCATCCAATACGTCACCCCGATTGCGTTCTGCTCGCTGTCCGAATGAAGTCGGCCCGGACGAGTGCCGAAGGCCCCGTCCGAGAGCCGGGCGGTGACATCGAAATCGGATCGCGCTTGCTGAGTCTCACTAGAAAGAGATGCAAGTGGGCACGCTCGCGGTATCGCAGGTCGTTAAGCGGCTCCGCTTCGATGGATTTACTTACCGACGCGATTGCGCCCTCGATGTCCGCCGATTCGACGAGCGCGTGTCGGGATTCACCTTGGCGGCAGTCCTCGCTCTCCACGGCAACCTCCGATTTGATATGGCGGGGGATGGTTTGAGGAGTTGTTGCACGAGTTGAAACCACAAATCGCCGCGCTACGGAGCCTTCCGCCGCATCTTCGCCCGCCGAAAAAGATCCATCGACACGAGGATTGCCGCGCCGATCAGTGCCCACGGCGATAAATTGCGGATCGCGGGGGCCATGTTGTGCTGCTGCTCCGAATAGCCGGCGATCACTGGGCCGACGAAGCCGCCCAGGTTGCCGATCATGTTGATGAAGCCGATCGCCGAAGCCGCGGCAGCGGCGCCCAAAAACATTGTCGGCATCGGCCAAAACGCCGGAATGTGCGTGAAGATGCAACTGCCCACCACGAAAATCATCGCCAGAATCGCGAGCCAAGGATGGCCATCCAGTTGCGACACTAAAAACATGCCGATGCTCAGTATCGCGAGTGGAATCGCCGCATGCCATGTGCGCTCGCGCGTGCGATCGGAATGCCGGGCGTTCAGCAACAGCGCCACGACGCACACCAAATACGGCAGAACTGCCAGTAGCGCCTTGGCATGCTCCTGCCGGGTAAGCAGTAGGTCGGCCGGCATCTTTCCGGCCACACCCAACCACAGCCGCACCGTGTAAGGCAGCGACGGCAGCCAAGTGCCCATGATCTTCGGCATGAAAAAGCCGACGCCGTAGATCGTGATGTTCTGGCAGAAATAGACCGTCGTCAGCAGCAGCACGATCAGCAGATGCCGTTGCCACCCCGCCTGCGCCCGAGCAAGCTGTTTTTGCTTCCGCTCGCGGTCGAGTTCGCCAGCCAGCCAATTGCGTTCTTCCTCGTTGAGCCAGCGTGCTTCGCTCGGACGATTGGGAAGCAGAAAAAATGTGGCGATCCCGGCCAATACCGGCAGTGCTCCTTCGACGATAAACACCCAACGCCAGCCGATCACGCCGAACCAATGGACCTCGATCAGCAAGCTCGATATCCAATTTCCCACGGCCATCGACAGCGGCATCGCCAGCGCGAAGCCGGCGATCGCTTTGGCTCGATCTTCGCTGCGAAACCAATAGGAGAGATACACGATCACCGAAGGAAAAAATCCTCCTTCGAAGAACCCGAGCAAAAACCGAAACAGCTTGAGCTGATCGCCGGGCTCATGCGCCAAGCCGTTGTAAAAGCGCGCCAAGCCGGACAAGAAACCGAGATTCTCACTGATGTGCGGCAGCCAGCCAAACGCAGCCGACATCGCCGGGGTGCCGATTGCGCCCATAATGGATGCGGTGATCCCCCACAGAATCAGAATCCGCACGAACACCCAGCGCACGCCCCAGCGCTCGACCGACAGTGTGCTGGGGATTTCGAGAATCCAGTAGCCCCAAAAAAACAGTCCGGAAGCAACGCCGATCAATTCATTGCTCAGCCCCAGCCCGCCATGCTCGGGCGGCGCTTGCATGCCCAAATTGGCGACCGAGATATTGGAGCGGTCGATGTAGGCGAGGATATAGAGAAAGAACAATAGCGGAACGAGATGCAGCGTGATCCGGCGGCGGCTCCGTTCCGCGACGTTCGGCGCGGGTTTGCGCCAGAAGATCGCCATGAGGCGATCCCCGATCGGATCGAGCGAAGCAAGTTTTCCCTGGTTCATCCCCGCCTGCAAATCCGGCCTCGAAGCAGCCGGAAATAAAGAACGAAATCAAGTTCGCTTGACGTTAGCCAATCGTTGGCCGAATTGCAAACGCGGGGCTCGTGAAGTGTTGCCCCAGCGGGAATTTTTACGAAGATGGCTCACGCGGAGACGCGGAGGACACGGGGAAGGTGAGGAACAAGTTAGTCGACTTCCAGTCGGGCGCCTTCGCTGGCGCAACGCGTGAGGATTAGATCGTAATCGGCCGCGTTCGCCTCGTCGCGGATTCGCTCGGCGATCTCGTGCGCGGCGGATTCGCTTGGCAGCACGGCGAACAACGTCGGGCCCCACGAGCTTTGGCCGACTCCCTCAATGCCAAGCGCTCGCAGCCGGGCGGCGAGCTGCGCCGCCGTTTGATCGAAGAAAATGCCCTGTTGGCGGGTGGCGAAGCACTTGCCCGCAATCTGGCCGAAGCGATACTCGCTCGCGCTAAATGCGGCGAAATCGGCTTCGGCGGCGGCCGGCAGCAGGTGCAGTAGCGATTCGGCGCAAAGCTCGGCGGTCGTTTCCGGCGGCACCGGCGGAAGGCTGGCAAAGGCCTGCCGCTCCACGTCGCCGAACAATCCCGTCGCGTTTCGCGGTGTCAGCAGTAATATCCGCCAAGCCGCGGGAAGTTCTTTTCGGGCCACGAGCGGCGAGATCTCATCCGGCCGGCGCTTGCCCGCTTCGACCAGCAGACCGCCGACGGCGAACCCGTGTGAGCCGATTGCCGAGCGCTGACCGCGGCCGACCGTCGCGGCCACTTCGCCGGGCAAACCGAGTGGCCGGCCCGCGAGGATGTGGATCGCCGTGGCGACGGCCATGCCGAGCTGAGTGCCGGTGCCGAGGCCAATATGCTCGCGAGGGGCCGATTCAATGCGAATGTGGCATTGCGGTACGCCGGGCAGCTGCAAAGCCGCGGCTGCTCGACGCACGAACGCGACGGCCCGGTCGGCCAGCGGTCCGGTCGCGTCCAAGATCGGCGCCGGCCGAACGCTTAATCGAATCCCCGGCTCGGCGACCATCAGCCCGACACCACCAAATTGACGCACGGCGGCCGAATCGAAATCGTAACCAAAGGAAAACATCCCGAAATGGAGCCGGCTGCCGGTGGCGACGCGAACGACGTGGTCGAGCATGAGAGAGAAGAGGCGCAGGTGGTCGGGGGTCGGGTCGAGGCCTGTGGGTTGGACGACAGGGGCAGGAGAACGATGTCAAACTCGCCGCGTTTACGCCTCGGGGGGAAGGCGCGTTAGGTTTTTCCAGTCCCGTTCATCGGGCTTCGCGAATTTGGCTTTAGCCACGGAACCTCGCGCCGCCGATGGCTGAAGCCGCCGTGCCGGTACGCCCGCTGAAGCGGGTTAACGAGGGCCGTGTCACGCGGGCATTCCCCGGCATGAACGCTGGGGCTATGGAAAAACCGAGGCGCGAGATCGTCGCGCGATTCAAAGAATCCAAACGTTTGTGGCAAACGGATTACGCGCCGGTCGGCGGTTGGGTCAGAATTGGAGCGATTTCAGCTGAGGCAGTTGCGTCCGAACCGTCGTGGTGATCGCCGTTGTGCGAAATCACGTCGCTCGACGTTGTAGATGGCGCCAGACCGAATGGCGTTGCGGGCGGCGAAACGGCGCCAATGGCTGCGTTGTCGAAGATCGCATTGCTCGAAATCGCGGCTGGTGGCAAAGTCGCTTCCGGAGGGTGCGAATCGGTTTCATCCGCATCGTGTTCATCATCGTGCGGAGCCGCGGAATGGCCGTTCGATGCGGCAGCCGGCGCCGATTCAGCGGCCGGGGCGGAATTGTCGGCCGTCCAGTCGCGGCGTTGCCGCGAACTGGGAATATTCATCGCCTTGCGATATTTGGTCACCGTGCGGCGGGCCACGGTCAGGCCGTGCTTCGAGAGTTCCTTGACCAGTTCGTCGTCGCTAAAGGGATGATGCTTGTTTTCGTGATCGACGATCTCTTGCAGCTTGATGCGGACGGCGTCCCAGGCGACTTCCTCGCCGCCGGCGCTCACGGTGCCGCCGACGAAGAATCGCTTGAGCGGAAAAATGCCGCGGGGCGTTTGCACCCACTTGTCGTCGACCGCCCGGCTCACCGTCGTGACATGCACGCCCACCTTGTCGGCGATTTGCTGCATTTTCAGCGGTTCGATGAATTCGGGGCCCTTGCTCAGGAATTCGGTCTGATGATCGACGATCGCTTGGGCCACGCGAGTGAGCGTGTTGCGGCGCTGCTCGATCGATTCGATCAGCCATTGCGCCGAGTTGATCTTGCGCTTGATGTATTCGCGTGTTTTCTCGTCGGTTTCCGACGAGGTGAGCAGTTGGCGGTAGTAGGGGCTGATGAAGAGATTTGGAGTTCGCGTGTCTTCGAGGCGCACCTTGTAATGCCCCCCCTCGGCCTCTTCGATAAACACGTCGGGCGTGACGCTGGGGACCAGCCCGCCGGCGAAATTTGCCCCCGGTTTGGGATTCAATTTCCGCAGTTCGACCAGCGTGCGATTGATCACGTCGATCGACAAGCCGGTCCGCCGCTCGATTTGCGGCAGGCGGTTGTGCTTGATGTCTTCGAGATGGTTCGTGATCAGCGTTTTCAGTTGTTCGTAGTAGGGCATGCCCGGCACGAGCTGCAAGAGCAAGCACTCTTGCAGATCGCGAGCGGCAATGCCGCGAGGATCGAGCCGTTGCACGGTGGCCAATGCCCGTTCGGCCAATGCCATTTGCTCCGGTCCGCCGGCCGAATCGACGAGATCGTCCAGCCGGCCTTGCAGCCAACCGTTCGAATCGAGATTGTAGATGATCCGGTCGCACATCTGCCGCAGCGGCTCTTCGAGATCGAACCATCCCAGCTGGTCGTGCAAGTGGTCGTGGAGCGACTGGGGGCGATCGACCATGTTGGCCATTGCGTCGTGCTGGCGGTCGCCGGCTTCATCGACCCGGGTGGCCGAGGGACGCGTACGCTCTTCGAAATGGTCGGGCCACTCCGAATCCATGTTCAGAAGGCGTTCGAAATCCGCTTCGTTGTCTTTCGTCTCGTCGACGACCAGTTCGCGTTCTTCGGGCGTGGGAGCGTCGGGATTTTGGACTTCGGTTTCTTCTTCGGGCAGGTCGGGGTCTTGCTCCAGCAGCTCGAGCGCTTCGTTTTCCTGCATTTCCTGCTCGATGCGCTCCTGCAAGGCCATGATCGGCAACTGCAGAATTTCCATCGACTGGATCATGCGCGGCGCGAGCACCTGTTTTTGCACGAGCCGAAGTTCTTGTCCGAATGAGAGTCGCATGGCGGTCACGCTATGTTGGTTGTGGCGGCCTTGGGATCGAGCCGCATGGTTCTACCGTTACGGAGCGGAATTAGTGGCACATCAATTTTATCGCGCTTTCGCGGGCCGGAGTGCTAAAATCGTGCCTAAAATTTTTGTCGACCTACCAGCGCGTCGCTCAAAATCTCTTTGTTCGCGAATTCCAGCACGCTCCCGGTCGTGATGCCGCGGGCCAAACGCGTGATCGGCGCCGGCGAATCGGCCAGTTGATTGGCAATATATAAGGCCGTTCCGTCCCCTTCCAGCGTCGGATTCGTGCCCATGATGACTTCGGAAAAATTTCCGTTGCGGATTCGCGCGATCAAAGGGCCGATCGTCAATTGATCGGGGCCGATTCCCTCAAGCGGGGCGATTCGGCCCAAAAGCACGTGATATAACCCCCGATAAACGCCCGCTTGCTCCAAAGCCATGAGGTCTCGCGGTTGCTCGACCACACAAAGCAAGCTGCGATCGCGCTTCGGATCGCTGCATATCACGCACTCGTCGGCCTCGGCCAGATTGTAACACGTTTTGCAGTAGCGAACGTTTTCCTTAACGTCGCGAATCGCATCGGCCAAGCCCATTGCTTCGTTCTTGTTGACCCGCAAAATGTGGTAAGTGAGCCGTTCCGCCGATTTCCGACCGATGCCGGGCAATTTGGCGAGTTCTTCGATCAAGCGTCCGACGGATTCAGTCACCAGCGGCATAAGATTCAACGCAATAGCGAAAATCGGTATAGGCCGGAACGTTTGTCAAAGAAATGCCTTAGCGATCCGCCGGGCATCCTCGAAAGCCTGAGCTTACGTGTCCACCTGCGCGAGCAGATCGTCCAACGGAGGAAAGCTGATTCCGCCGGTCATTTCCTTGAGGGCGTCGCGGTGCAATTCCTTGGCTTTGGCGAGGGCCTGATTTACCGCGGCGGGAATCAGATCTTCCAGCATCTCGCGATCGCCGCGCTCGACGAGGCCTTGGTCCAAGGTGATTCGGAGCACCTGCCCCAAACCGTTGACTTCGACCTCGACCATATCCGCGCCGGCCCGGCCCACGGCCCGTTGGCCCTTGAGCGACTCTTGCGCGGCCTGCAAGTTCGTGCTCATTTGCTGCGCTTGCTTGACGATCGATGCCAGATTGCCGATGCCTTTGAACATCCTCTTCGCTCCTGGTGCTGAGCCGCGGTGCAGCAGCCTCGTTTCGCTATCCGTTTTCGCTGCTTCTGTTTCGCTGGTCCCTTTTCGCTTTCGCGAACTTCAATCCTTGCCGCCGGCTTCCCGGAACACGGGATTGGCCACGAACAGCTCGGAAGCCCGGCGCACGAGCGGATTTTGCAACAACTGCATCTCCCGCTGCCGCGACGACATCGGCCGCAGGGGTTCCGCCGCAGCCCCGGATGTCGCCACTCCTTCGGCCACCGTCAACGCCAGCCGGATTGGGCTGCCGGCCATTTCTTCCAGCGCCCGTTCCAATCGTTTTGTCGCGTCGGCCCCCGAGCAAATTGTTCTGCCGTAATTGTACTTTGCCGGGAAGGTAACGACCAGTTGAAGTGGCGCGCCGATTGCAGCACCGGCTGCGGCCGACTCGCCCAGTGTGGCCGATTCCGCCTCAAGCGCCGAACTGGCGACCAACCCGCCGACGTTTTCAGCGGCTTGCTGAAACAATTTGAGCGGATCTGGCAAGGGAGGCAGAGGCGTTGAGCGAGTTTCCGCGGCGGGCACAATCTCGCGAACCGAAACCGCCCCGCCTGAAGATGGCTGCGAGACATTGGCCGCAGGCGGCGGCGATGGCACATCGCTGCCCGTCGGCATCAGTTCATCTTTTTTTTTTGCTGCCGGCAAGTTGGACACCGCCGGGCTGGCAGCGCTCGGCGCTCGTGGAGCAGCCGCATTCGGCGCAGGCGCGGTGACCGCGGCGCCCGAACGAAATTCGGCGATCAAATCCGAAAGACGGTCTAGATCATCCAGTTTTGCGATCCGCACCAGGGCCATCTCGGCCAGTGTTCGAGCTTGCGTGCTGAAACGCAATCGCCACAGCGTTTGCTCGATGATCTGCAAAATGGCGAGAATCGTTTCGATCCCGAGTTGCTGTCCCGCGGCGACAAGCGCACTCTGGCCGCCAGGATCGGTGTAGAGAAAATTCTCTGGCCCGCAACCGGCCGCCGCGGCCATCGCATCGCGGAAGTAGCCCAGCAATTGGTCGAGCAACTGCCCGACATCGACCCCTTCGCCAATCGCCGCGTCGAGCTCGGCAAGCGCGCCGGCCGGTTGATGGTCGACCAAATAAGCGACCAATCCATCAAGCCGCGCGCCGCCGGCAGTGCCGAGCATCGCATGCACGTCGGCGGTCGTGAGCCGCTTTCCACCGAGCGAGAGAAGCTGCTCCAACAGCGATTGGCTATCGCGCATCGAGCCGGCCGCCCGCCGGGCCAAAAGCGCGATCGCGTCGGCGTCGGCCTCGACGCCTTCGGCGGCTGCGATTTGCCGCAGCCGGCGGGCAATCGAATCGGATTGGATGCCGGCGAAATCGTAGCGCTGGCAGCGCGAGAGGATGGTGATCGGAATTTTTTCCGGCTCGGTCGTGCAGAAAATGAATTTCACATGCTCCGGCGGTTCTTCGAGCGTTTTCAACAAAGCGTTGAAAGCCTCGCGAGTGAGCATGTGAACTTCATCGATGATGTAGATCTTGAAGCGGGCACGACTCGGCCGCATGTTGACGTTTTGCCGCAACTGGCGGATTTCATCGATGCCGCGATTGCTCGCCCCGTCGATCTCGAGCACGTCGACATCGTCGCCGGCGCTGATGCTGCGGCAGATATCGCATTGATTGCAAGGCGTCGGCGTCGGACCATGGACGCAATTGAGCGCTTTGGCCAGAATTCGGGCGGCCGATGTTTTGCCGACTCCGCGAGCGCCGGTGAAGAGATATGCGTGCCCCACGCGATGCGACAGGATCGCGCCCGACAATCCGCGGGCGACATGCTCCTGGCCGATTAGCTCGTCGAAGGTTTGCGGCCGGTAGCGTCGGGCAACGACGATGTATTCGCCGCCGCTCGACCCAGGCGCTGCGATTGCGGGCGTTTCATCCATGGACGATAGGGCGTTGGTGCCAATGAAGCGCGCAAACCCGGATTATTCATGGCGTCACACTAGCCGGAAGCGTAAGCGAGGGGGCCATCGAGGCTCACCCTCGCTAACGCTTCGGGCTACTATCTCACAGCGTGTCGCAAATTCCTGGCACTATGAATAATCCGCGCAAGCGGTCCGGCAAGTGTTCTGACAGGGCATCGGCCGCCGATGAGAGACCCACCGCACAAGAAAATTACTGCTTATGGCTGCTGACTTTCGTCCCTGACCAAGTTCACAGATCCCCTTCGCGGGGGCCTCTCATCGGAGGCCGACGCCGGCGAAACGCGATGTCGAAGCTTGCTCCGGCGATGTCGAGGAAGGCGCCACCATCGGCTCGCGTCGATGCTCCGTCGTCGCCAGCCCTGTTGTACGGTTTCGCCCGCCCGTCGTCAAACGGGTGAAAATTGATATGATGCTGCGGCAGGCAAACGATTCGCATAGCCGGGGTCTGGCTCATTTTTCGGCAACCCGCGCGCGAAGAATCGCAGTTTGACCTTCCGCCGAAAAATGTGCCCTGACCCCTTTGGCCACAATCCCGGAGAAATCGCCATGGCCCAGAAAGATCGCTTGAAACTGTGGCTCGATCAATCACGCAAGACCAGCGAAGGCATGCTGGCCGATTTCAAGACGTCCGACGATTGGGTGTATCAAGTCGATCCGTCGGCCAACCATGCAATGTGGTTCATTGGCCACATGACATCGACCGACAACTTCGTGATCTCGAAACTGGCTCCGGAAAGGGCCGTCGAGTTGCCCGCCAATTACAAGGAATTGTTCGGCATGGGCAGCCATCCGGTCGATGATCCGGCCATCTATCCGACTCCGGACGAAGCCTTGCGATTATTTCGCGAGCGCCGGCAGGCGCTATTGGCCGTGCTCGAAAAATTGAGCGACGAAGAATTGAGCAAGCCGCTCGCCGGCGGAGGGCCGGCATTTCTGACCGATAATGCATCGATGTTCGAGCTTATTGTTTGGCACGAAGGATTGCACTGTGGGCAAATGAGCGTCGCCCGCCGCGCCCTGGGGCACGCGCCGCTAATGGGCGGAGCCCCGCCTTCGCCGACGAAGGCATAACAGGCGTTGCCGGCAAATACGGTTCGAAGTGTGCCACGGCCAGCGCAGTCGGCCAGTGCGTTTGGCGGTTTGACGTCAACTCGCGGGGCGGCACTGGCAGACTACGCTTGCCAGTGGCACACCCCAGCGCGCCGGGCCCTGCGTTGAAGAATAGCTTGGTCGCCGGATGGATTCCAACTTGAATTCCCGAGCCGCTGCAATCTGCCGGCAGATGATTGCCGATGCCGAGTTACTGCGCATTGCGGTGCATCAGGCAACGGCTGGCCCGACCGTGATCGATTGTGGAATCGACGCTCGCGGCGGTCTGGAAGCGGGCCGGCGGCTGGCGGACGTTTGCATGGCCGGTTTGGGAGACGTATCGCTTGTCCCAGCTCCGCATGATTTATCGCTCGGTTTGGCCGTTGTCGTGCGATCCGATTGGCCGGTCCTCGCCTGCATGGCGGCGGAGTATGCGGGCTGGAAAGTGCAGCAAGGGGACTATTTCGCAATGGCCTCGGGGCCGATGCGGGCTGCGGCCGGAAAAGAATCGTTGCTTGAAACGCTGGGTATCCACGAGCGGCCAACTTCGGCTGTCGGCGTGCTTGAAACCCGTCGCCTTCCGCCGCCCGACGTGCTGAAAACTTTGGCGGAAGCCTGCGGAGTTGCGCCGGATCACTTGACGATCCTGGTTGCCCCGACGGCGAGCCAGGCCGGCACCGTTCAAATCGTCGCCCGCTCGCTCGAAACGGCGTTGCACAAACTGTTCGAACTCGGCTTTGATTTGCACCGGATTGAAAGCGGCTACGGCATTGCTCCACTGCCGCCGGTCGCGGCCGACGATCTTACCGCGATCGGCCGCACGAACGACGCGATCCTCTATGGCGGCGAGGTGACGCTCTGGGTTCGCGGCGCCGATGCCGATTTAGAAGCGATCGGGCCGAAGATCCCGAGCAGCGCCTCGCCGGATTTCGGTGCTCCGTTCGGCGAAATTTTCACCCGCTACAATAAAGATTTTTATGCGATCGACCCGCATTTGTTCAGCCCCGCGGTCGTGACACTGGCGAATCTCGACACCGGCCGCAGCTTCCGTTTCGGCCGAACGATGTCCGACGTGATTCGCAAATCGTTCGGCACCGAGCTTCACGACATCTAGCCCGAGTCTGGAGCTTCATCCGCGCCGTGCATTTCGCCATTCTCGCCTCACTCGACAGTTGGTATTTGGCCGATTTGCGTCGTGCGGCCGCCGGTCGGCATGAACTGATCGCTTTAACGTTTCGAGATCTGCACTCGGAAATCGGCTCGCCGTGTGGCGCTATTGCGGTAGCTTCCCGGGACATTGATTTGCGACAGTTCGACGCGGTCTTGGTGCGCTCGATGCCGCCGGGGTCGCTTGAGCAAATCGTATTTCGGATGGATTTGCTTGCCCGGCTCGAAGCAGGGGGAATTCCGGTGTTCAACCCGCCGCGGGCCCTCGAAGCAGCGGTCGATAAATATCTGGCCTCGGCAAGATTGGCGGCGGCTGGAGTGCCCGTGCCGCATACATTTGCTTGCCAAACGGCCGACGACGCCCTGGCCGCATTTGCGGCGCTCGGCAGCGACGCGGTGGTCAAACCGCTTTTCGGCTCCGAAGGGCGCGGCATTGCCCGGTTGCAAGACGAGGCCGTGGCGGAGCGTGTTTTTCGGATGCTTGCGGGAATGGGAGCGGTGCTCTACGTGCAACAGTTCATCCCACACGACGGTTTCGACGTGCGCGTGTTGGTCGTCGGCCAAAAGATGTTTGCCATGCGCCGCAGCAATGCCGCCGATTGGCGGACCAACATCAGCCGCGGCGCCACGGCGGAGCCGATCGAGCTCACGGCCGAAATGGCGGCCCTGGCTCGCCGGTCGGCCGACGCCATCGGCGCGCCGCTGGCCGGCGTCGATCTATTGCCCGCGAGCGATGGCAGCACCTATGTGCTCGAGGTGAACGCCGTGCCGGGATGGAAGGCGCTGGCGGCGGCATTGCAAATCGACATCGCCGCGGCCATTCTGGAGTATGTCGAGCGGCAAGTCGTCGGCGGCTAGCAGCCCGTTAACGTATTGCCCACGGTTGATTGCTTGAGACGCAAACAACGACTCCCGGTCCCGTGTGACGACGGTTGGGGATCGGCAGCCTGCTCGACGCCAAGTCGGCCCGCCTCATCCATGAGCCCCAGGTAGGCCACGGTGCGTTGCCTGGGGCCGCGCTCGGTGCGAAACGATTCGACCAAAGCCCAATACGCCTCGCGTTGGCCATGGCGTCG
>DATAWG010000035.1 GCA_036267355.1 Pirellulales bacterium
TTGAGGTCCGCCACTATGATCCGACCCGGTATCCAGACGCGCTCTGTCGCTTGCGCCAGGCACGTTTTGGAAGGAGCGATTTTGAAGTCATCTGTCCCAATCTTTGCCATCGCTTTTATCGCAGTTTGGATGTTAACCGCCGCAGCGCGCGCAAACGATGAAGGTCAATATTGGGAAACCCATAGCCTCGTATACGCTGAGGTCGCGGGCACGACGATGTCGGCCGATCGATCCCCGCAATACGTCTTTGTCCTTCGGCCGAGAAGAATAAAGGGGACAGGCGCATATATTGACGAGGATGGGTTGTTCTGGCAAGATGTTGTCCATGCCTCGAATCGCACGAGTCGCGCCCGGCGGGATGTTGTTTCATGTGCTGAACCGCAGCGTCGGGCGGATGCGACTGTTCCGCACCGACAGGGATTACCGAGCGTTCGCAGGGGTCGTGGAAGAGACGCTGCGCGTGGCGCCGATTCGCGTCTGTGCCTACTGCTGGATGCCGAATCACTGGCACTTTGTCCTGTGGCCCGCGCGCGACGGCGATTTGTCCGGCTTCATGCAGCGAATGACCAACATGCACACCCAACGCTGGCAACGGGCGAAGCGCCGCGTCGGCTACGGGCACTTGTATCAGGGGCGATTCAAGTCGTTTCCGATCGAGAGCGATGAGCATTTTTATTCGGTGGTTCGCTACGTGGAGCGAAACGCACTGAGGGCCGAATTGGTCGAGCGCGCGGAGCAGTGGCCGTGGGGCAGCCTGCGCGGCGCGGCGGGCGCCGGGCCGGCGCTTTGCGACTGGCCGTTGCCACGCCCGGCCGACTGGATTGAGCGGGTCAATTCGCCGCAGACGGCGGCGGAACTCGAGCGGATTCGCCGCTCGGTCCGTCGCGGCAGCCCCTTCGGCGATGCCGAGTGGAGCGAGCAGGCGGCCGAGCAATTGGGCTTGCAACCAACGCTCCGCCCCCGAGGCCGACCGCGCAAGAAACCGAACTAGGGCACGTTCTCATGTTGCCCATTATATGCGCCTGTCCCCTTTATATCCGCCCATTCTCATCTTGCCCATTATATGCGCCTGTCCCCTTTATATCCGCTGCTGATTCGACATCTTTCGCGGCCGGCGCTATAATGCCGGCCATCTGGCTGCACCGCGAAATTGAACTCGAATTCATGGAGGAATGCGAATGGCCACGGCATCGCAATCTCGCCGCTCGGCTCGCAAGACAACGTCGGCAAAACGCCGGCCGGCTCGCGCGGCGAAGCTCTCGCGGCTGTACAAGCCGGCCGAGATGTCGCTGGAAGCGTGGCAGCGTGAATTGCGGCGGCAGTTTGGCCGCGAGCAGCAGTTCACTTGGCGCAATATCGGGGCCGAACCGGTCTTTTCCGAATTCGAAGTCACCAATCCAGCAAGCAAGAGCACGTATCGCGTGGCCATTCGCGGCACGGAGCCGGGCGATAATTTCTGTTCCTGCGCTGATTTTGCCACCAGCACGCTTGGGACGTGCAAGCATATCGAGTTCGTGCTCGAGCAATTGGCCCGGCGCCGCGGCGGCAAGGCGGCGCTCAGGGCCGGCTTTCGTCCGCCGTATAGCGAGATCTACGTACAATACGGGTCGCGGCGCGAAGTGCGATTTCGCGCCGGCGAAGATTGCCCGACAGAACTGGCCCGGCTCGCCGCGCAATATTTCGACGCCGAGCAGCGGCTGTTGCCCGACGCTTTCGGCCGCTTTGAAACGCTTCTTTCCGCGGCGGGAAAAATCAACCATAAGTTGCGATGCTATGAAGACGTGTTGTCGCTCGTGGCCGAGGTGCGCGATGCGGAGCGCCGCCGCGAGGTGCTGGAGCAGGCATTTCCGCGCGGGACTCGCAGCCCGGCGTTCAAAGACCTGTTGAAAGTGCCGCTCTACGATTATCAGCGCGAGGGAGCGCTGTTTGCCGCGAAGGCCGGCCGGGTGCTGATCGGCGATGAGATGGGGCTTGGCAAGACGATTCAAGCGATCGCGGCCGCGGAGATTCTGGCTCGCTATTGCGGCGTCGAGCGGGTGTTGGTGGTTTGTCCCACGTCGCTCAAGCATCAATGGGAACGCGAAATCGCCAAATTCACCGAGCGGCCGGCAGAAGTAATCGGCGGTTCGCAGTTGCGCCGCCGCGAGCAATTCGCATCGCCGAGTTTTTTTAAAATCACCAACTACGACACCGTCTATCGCGATCTCGAAGCGATCGGCCATTGGTCGCCGGATTTGGTAATCCTCGACGAGGCGCAGCGGATCAAGAACTGGAACACGCGGCTCGCGCGGAGCGTGAAACGGATCGTATCGCCGTATGCCGTGGTGCTGACCGGCACGCCGTTGGAAAACCGGCTCGAAGAGTTGATTTCGATCGTGCAATTCATCGACCGTTTTCGCCTCGGCCCGACGTTCCGCCTGCTCGACGAGCATCAATCGCGCGACGAAGCGGGCCGCGTCGTCGGGTATCGCGGGCTCGATCGCATCGGGCAAACGCTCGCGCCGATTCTGATTCGCCGCCGCAAGAGCGAAGTGCTCGATCAGCTTCCGCCGCGATTGGACAAGAACTTCTTCGTCGGCATGACGGCCGAGCAATTGCAGCACCACGAGGAGAATCGCGAGACGGTGGCCCGCGTCGTCGCCAAATGGCGGCGGCATGGGTTTCTTTCCGAAGCCGATCAGCGGCGGCTGATGATCGGTCTGCAAAACATGCGGATGTCGTGCGACTCGGCCTATCTGCTCGACCAGAAAACCGATTCCGGCCCGAAGGCCGACGAATTGGCCACGCTCTTGGAAGAGCTCTATGAAGGGCCGGAAACGAAGGTGGTCATCTTCAGCCAATGGCTGCGGATGCACGAATTGCTGCGGCGGCGGTTCGAGGAGCGCTCGTGGGACTTCGTGCTGTTTCACGGCGGAGTGCCGGCCAACAAGCGCGGATCGCTGGTGGATCGGTTTCGCAACGACCGCACGTGCCGGGCCTTCTTGGCCACCGATGCCGGCGGCGTCGGCCTGAACTTGCAGCATGCGAACGTCGTGGTGAATGTCGATCTGCCGTGGAATCCCGCCGTGCTCGAACAGCGCATCGGCCGCGTGCATCGGCTCGGGCAACAGCAGCCGGTGAGCGTCGTGAATTACGTCGCCAAGGGAACGATCGAAGAGGGGATGCTTTCGGTGCTGAGCTTCAAGAAATCGCTGTTCGCCGGCGTACTCGATGGGGGCGAGTCGGAGGTCTTTTTGGGCGGCAGCCGCTTGAAGCGATTCATGCAAACGGTCGAAAATGTGTCGAGCCACATCACGGGCCCGACCGCTGCCGAAATGGAAGATTTGCCCGCGACGGCGGCAGCGGCACGCGACGGCGAAACCGCCGAACACGGCCGCAACGGCCCTTCGAGTGAAATGGGCCGGCATGCAAATGGCAAGGGCAACGGCTCGGGGCAGCCCGACCGGCACGGCCGCGGCGATAAGGCGGAAAGTGAAGAATCGCCCAGGCCCACCGCTCTTCTCGCGGGCATAGTCGGCCAATCCAGATCGGAGCCGCTGCTAGGCCTGCTGCAAGGCGGATTGACGTTGCTCGAGCAACTCGCAGTTGCCGCCTCCAATCCACCGACGGCTCGCGTCGCAGCGAATCAAGGCCGATCGCAAACCTCGGCCGGCCTGTTTCAAACCGCCCGCGACGAAGCGACAGGGCAGTCGTATCTGCAAGTGCGATTGCCGGAGCCGGAAGTTCTCGACCGGGCCCTAGCGGCATTCAGCACGCTGTTGAACGGCCTGCGCGCAGGCTGAACAAACCTTGCTGCGAGACAATCGGGTGCAGCCGCAACCGACGTAGCAGGCACACTCCATGTGCCGTCTGCGCTCCGCGGCGCGCCGCACACACAGCAGATCCGTTGCACGCATTGAACGGCAGACGGCACACGGAGTGTGCCTGCTACTTTAGCGGCGGTTCCGCTGCGGTGAGAGCATTGCTCTTCTTCTCGTCGTTGCCACCTTTGTACGACTCGACGCGCACCGTGAACGGGCCGGTTCCCGACACGATCCAGCGCACATAAGCCGCGCCCATGCTCGGCACCGTTTTCAATCGCAGGCTGCTCGGAAAACGCTTTTGCTCCGTGACCGTTTCGAAAAACTGGTCGGTTGCGGTCAGCCCGACGATCACGGTGGCGTGTGGGCAGGAGACGGTTACGAGATCCGGCGGCGTGATGTGATGTTCGATATCGATCGCAGCGTGGGTGGGCAACAGCCGTTCGTTGGAGATGACGGCGGTGACCTGCGTCAGTTTGTCGTCCGGCGATTTTCCACCCGGCGATTTTTCATCGCTCGACGCATCGAGCGGCCGCACGTCGATCGATTGCACCTTCACCAGCGGCATTTGATCGGCGTGGTAGAGCGTGAAGGCCATGTTGCGATGGCACTCTTCTTCGAGCAAGAACGAGGGTGGCTGGCGCCCCCAATTCTTCTTCAGCCCGCCCACTTCGATCATGCCATACACCGGATGCCGCACCGCATGCCACGGCACATAGCCGTCGCCCAATAGCAAGTCGCGATCGAACTGCCGCAAGACCGCCTCGCCGTGTCCGGCGTCGGGTTTTTGGCGGTTGAAATTGAAGGCGGGAAACAATTCATTGGTGAATGCGAAGACGCCCTGCATCATGTACAGCCAATCGAGTTCGGCCCCGTAGCATTCGTAAAGATCCTGGCCGGTCGCGATGTAGCGATAGCCGGGCAGCATCGATTCGCCGCGTTTGCCGAGCACGTCGAAAATCGCGATGTCGGCCGGATCGTATTGATCGATTTTCACGCCGGGTCCGCGCAAAATCATTCCTCCGGCATTGTGATACGACTGGGCGCCGGCGATATTGCGATGGGCCATGATGAAATCGGCCACCATTCGATTTTCGAGAATCGAAAACGGATAGCGATAAGCGCCCGGCTGCACGTAGTAGGGCTCCCAATGCCAGGCCCAATCGCGATTGGGATCGTAGTATTCGCGGCGGATGCGATACACCTTGCCTTCGCCGGGCCGATCGAAGCTTTCGCTTCCCAAGAGCGTGTAGCTCCCTTTCTCGTCGGGCTGGGCGCGGATCATGCGCTCGGGAAAATCGGGATCGGGCTTCGACCGGCCGTTTGGATCGCGGACGCGCATTTCCGTAATGTTGCCATCCTGGTCCAAATCGTCGCGCGGGTCGCTTTCGGAAACGGCTCCATCGCGGGCATCGCCGATGGGGCGCTGGCCGGCGCGAGGGCTGTGGGTCGAGTTCGGCTCGTAGAAATGAGCGTCGCGCGAGTCGGGACTCATCATCGGCATCAGGTAGAACGTGCGCTCGTCGAGCAATCGCCGCACCATCGGCGAGCGGTCGTACATTTCCAGCAGATACCAAGCGGTGTAGAGCACCACTTCGCTGGCTTGAATCTCGTTGGCGTGGATGCCGCCATCAATCCAGAAGGCCGGCTTGTCGGATTCGGCCGCGGGAGTTTTGAAATTCGTGACCGTCAGCATCCACATTTGGCGGTTGCCGTAGGATTTTCCCAAGCTTGTGAGCTTGGCCCGATCGGGAAAGGCCTTGGCCAATCGCTCGAGCAAACGCGTGGCAGCGGTGTAGTCGTGGTAGCGGTCCCAATGGACGTCGACTTTGGGCGTCGAAGTTGCGCCCTGCGGTTGGTAGGGCAACACATCGTCGAGCGGCGGATGATCCGGTTGATCGGCCGGTTGCCGAGCCAGCGGCGGCGTTGGCTCCGCGCCATGGGCGGGCAATGCGAAGAGCAACATGCCGACGAGCAGGAGAAGCGGAAAACAGTATTCAAGCGGACGTTCGCGCATCATTGACAACTCCCACCGTGTGCCACTCTGGACCACTAATCCCCGACTTCTTTGTAAGGAGCGACGAAAACACCCTGATTGTAGTAGGCACACTCCGTGTGCCGTCGGCGCGCCGCGATGCGCTGCGCACTGAGCAGTGCGGACGGCACACAGAGTGTGCCTGCTATTTCGGTTGCTGCTCCGCCGCCAGTGGCACGCGCTGCAACGTCATGCGCCATTGAGACGACTCATTTCAATTCGATCGTCGTGGTTGCGGAACCGGCGGCGGGGGCCGACACGCGGACGGTGGCCGCTGCCGGTTTGCCGCCCGGCGGCCGGATCAGCCAGGTGCAGCGAATCTGGTCGCCGCCGCGGATCCGCTCCAATTCGGTGCGCGGCGAGCCTTTCAAATAGGTCGATCCCTTCGGGGCGTCGAGCCGCAACAGCAGCGGATAAACTTCGCCGCTCAATTGGCCCATCGCGGAAGCGGTAGGCAAATACCCGAGATTCGCCACCGCGACGCTGACTCGCTGGATGCCGCCGCCGAGCAGCTCCGCCCGCGCTTCGCTGATTTTCAATTCGGGCATGAGCCGCGCCAGTTGCAAGACGAAGTCGGTGTGCCGTTCGGCGAGCGGATCGAGTTGCTTGGCCGGCGGATTCAAGAGCACGAACGGTTTGAAGCCGCCGATCTCCACCACTTGCCCCGGAAAATCGGGATGATGGATCGGTGTCCAGGGGATGAAGCCGTCGATCTTTTCGCGGGCCAGCCAATTCAGCGCGTTCAGTTCGTCCGCGCCGCGAGGATCATTGCTCGCCGGCTTGCCGGCCGGCGCGGGAACCTTGGGAACCCACCAGCCGCGGGCGGCGAACGACCAGCGGCCATATTGAAAGTAGGCCCATTCGGAAAACGATCCCTCGCCGGGCGGCGACTCCGGAGCATCGCTTTCGTGTTGAATGCCGCGGTAGGTCTCGGCGACGTGGGCAAATTCGGCCTCGTCGTCCGGCAACAGCGACGTTTTGCCGCGGCCTTGGTCGCCGCCGGGGCGCCAAGGATGCATCAGGTTATCTTCCGGCGAGAAACAGAACACGATCGCAATGTTCGGATGATCGAAGGCGAAATCCGCGACCGCGCGGGTCTCGATTTCCGAAACGGCATTCGGTCCGGCGCCGCGCTTGAAATATGGGTAGCGGAACGGAAAGTTGTGATTGAAGGCGACACCCTCGCCCCAGCCTTCGACCGGCGCGGCATCATCGTCGTGCCGCCCTTCCGGATAAAGTTCATACCGGCCGTGCTCGGGCTGGTCGTGATTCACGCGGATCAAGACGCGTGGATCGGCCGGATGCGGGATCCAATGCCCGGCCGGATCGGCGACGCGCATCATCGTGATCATGCCATCGGAATTGAGATCGGCGGCCGGGTCGGCGGCGTCGGGATCGCGCGGATCGCGCGTGTTGCGAAGATTTCCTTCCCGCTCGCGCCGCGGCAACTGGAAAAACGCTTCGCTGGCGTCGGGGCTGGGGCGCGGGATGATGTAGAACGCGAACCGCTCGAGCAGCGATTTCACGGCCGCATCTTTGCCCGCGCGGTCCAATAATTGGCGAGCCATTCGCATCGCCAGTTCGCTGCCCATCAGTTGCGGCGCGTGAACGTTTCCAACGATGAGAATCGCCGGCTTATCGGCGGCCGGAATCGGGCCGGCCGTGATCGAAAGCAGAAAAATCTTGCGGCCGCCGAGCGTTGTCGCTAGCGCGGAAACCTCGCACGACCCCGGCTTGGCCAGCGCCGCAACTTGCCGCGCGAATTCATCGTAATCGGCATATCCGGCGATCGCCGCATGCTCGGCCGCC
>DATAWG010000036.1 GCA_036267355.1 Pirellulales bacterium
CTGTCGAACGTCCTCCAGTCCCGCGGAGAGGATACGTGTCTTGCTGCCATTCATCGGCTGTCACTCCAGAAGGTCGTGTGCGGACAGCCCACGGTAGCACACGCCTCAAAACGGTTCATACACGCTTGCCGGAAGGACACAGCGGCGAGACGTTGGCGGAAGCAATTGCCAATGCCTTCGGGAGCAGCGTGTTTCGCCGAAATAAGGTATGCCTAGCGCACCGCGGAGCGCAGACGGCACACGGAGTGTGCCTGCTGCGTAGGAGGCATACTCCGTATGCCGTCGGCGCGATGACCCGCAATCAATTGTGGAGCTATCGAATCACGCGCACGACGCGGACGTTGTCGAGCGCCGGGCCGCGGGTCGGGTCGGTCGTTTCCAGCGTGTAGATTTCCAACGTGGTCTCATCCGCGACTGCCACGAATTCCCACGTTTTCGTCGACCAGCCCATCGCTTGGAGCGACTTGCCCGTCGAATCGAATTCGAACGCTTGCTGCTTGCCGGCCGCGACCACGGCAACCCGTTTCGTGGCCGGATTCGCTCCGGGAGTGCCGGCCAAGGAAAAGGTGACACGATATCGGCGGCCTTTCAAGGTTTTGAACGTCTGCGCCACTCCGCCATAACCGGGTGAGCCGTGCAGATCGAGGCTTCGCTCGCCGTCGTCGGCTTTCCAGTGCGCATGGATGTAGTCGATCTGGCCGCGCGTCACGGTCCAGCCTTTGATCGCCGTGGCGCCCGGATTGAGCGACACGAAATCCTTCGCCATCGGCCCATCTTCGAAGCTGCCGTTGACGAGCAGATTGGGAGTTGGAATCTTCAGCAGCGGATTCTCGTCGATCGCTTCGACGGCGGAACAGGCCAGATCGCCCACGTCGACATTGAACATCTTTTGACCCTGGCCGGCGTTGTCGATGCTTTCGCTTTCGAAAGCGCAGGGCTTGTCGTCGTGGATCGAGACAACGCCATGAAATTGGGCCCCGCGCGTCTCGGAATACCCGGTTTGCGGATGGTCGAAATCGATGAACAAGGTGGCCCGAATCGGATTGCCCGCTCCGAGCATGGCGTTGACTCGATATTGCCGGCCGTGCCAATAGAAATCGCCGATTCGCCGATCGTTTTTGATGTTTGGATCGGTGCCGGGCAGCCGCCGCCACGCCAACACGGCCGAGGTGATCTTGCGGCCGGTGCTTTTCTGATGAAATTCGACGTTCCACAGCCCGATCATCGGCTGCCGATAGAAGGCGTTGCTCTTCGGATCGACGACTTGCGTGATATACGCCGCCTGGTCGCAATCGTTTAGATAGTTGTAGTGGATCAGGGTGAAGCCTTTATATTTGGCGATGTCTTTCCAGCCGTCGGGCAGCTTGGCCGGGTCGTAGCCGCCGTTGTTCGGGCCCCAACTGTTCTTGACGATGAAGAATTGTCGCGGCCGGTCGTAGCCGACAATGAGCAGCCCATGGAGCGCTCCTTCCGGGACGGCGTCTGCGGCCCGATACCAAACGACGGGCGGGATATTGCCGCGTCCTTTTTCGGCGGTTCCCTTTTGAAAATAGATGGGGATGACGACGCCAACCTCATGGCCGGCGGCCAGAATCGCTTCGATCTTGCGCGGGTCGCGGCGGTCGCGCTCGGAAAGCACGACGAACTGCTTGATGCCATAGCGGGCGTTTTGCCGGGCCGCCTGCGGATATTGCACCGGCGAAAGGTTGTAGCGATTGAGGGCTATTTGGGGAAATGGGTCCTGCCAGCGATAATTGCCGACATTGAACCCGCGAAAGTAGCCTGCCTTTGGATCCTCGTAATCCGGTCGATAGGCCATATCTTCCGCTCGGCTGACGCCGTATTTGCTCAGCACGCGATACCGTGCGACCATGCTCCCGCCGCCGTCGTCGGCCAGGCCATTTTCATTCACATCCGAGTCGATAATTTTGTTCTCGGTCAACTCAACGGAATGGCTCATCCAGATCAGATGCTCGACCGAAAGCCGCACATGAATGCCCGCGCGCCCGTAGGCCGCTTCAAGAGCCGCGACCTCGGGCTGAAAGATGCAGGTCCACCGGCCTCCCTGATCGAAGATTGGAGTTTGCTCTTTGGTCAGGTCAACCGCAGCGGGCAAATACTGCGTAGGCCGAGCGGCAAATTGCTGCCCGTGCGCCGGTCGCAGTTCTGTTGAAAAACTCAGGCCAACGCCGGCGTAAATCAAGATCGCCAACTGCGATGCGGTGTTGCGAAGTTTCGGGCGCATGGCGTGCCTTGGGTCGAGGACTCAGTCGTTCTCACGGCAAGATAATTGCAAAATGGCCTGCTGGTCCGACAACACTGCCGGAATATCGGCAGAATTCCCCATATGCCCATGTCGTGCGTTGCCACGGGCTTACCTTATTCGCGTGACGCTGCGGCCTTCCGAACCTGTTCGTAAAGCTCGCCCGGATTGACTACGTGAAGATCGACGAATCCGCACTCGCCGCAAATGTCCGCTCTGATTTCCCCGTAAACTGGGTCGCTGAAAATCAAAGCGTGTGGATTTCGGAAGACCACCGCCCGAAGCCTACCTTCCCAATATTCGCCTCGGTCGGCCACGGCCACGTTGTGAATGATTTTGCTCGATCCGCAGCCTCGGCATTTGAGTTCTGGGGCCAGGCGAGTGTCGCCCAAATCGTCGGATTGAGCGCCGGTTGAATCCGCGTCTTCTTCAGGCCGTTCGGCGTCAGAAATTTCTTGGCCTTCGGCGGGAAGCGGCTCGCCCGACCTTGTTGCCATGCATTTCCAACACATGTCGAAATTGCCGGGCACGCTCTCGCCGCATTTCGAGCATTTCCAGTCGGGCTCAGGAATGCCGGCATCGCCGTCGCTGTTGCCGTCGAAATCTCCGGCCAGGGACGAGTTCCCGATCGGCGATGGGCTATTCGCCTTGGCCGGCTTCGCGTGTGCGTTGGGCGCCGGCTTCGCTTCCGTCCTATCGCTCGATCGCGGCGGATCGTCTGGCAGGTAGTCGAGGATGCCGCCGCATTCCAAGCAGATTTGCTGGCCCGGCTCGGCGACGTGCTGGCAATTTCGGCATCGCAGCATAGCTCCGCCCTGTTTTTTGATTCGAAACTTCTATCGGTGAACCAGCGAATTGCTGACGCCGAGACCGGAAATCGCTACTTGTTCAGCACTCCATCAACGAATTCGAACAATGCTTGCGTCGGTTTGTCGCCGGGCAGTCCCAGACCA
This sequence comes from Pirellulales bacterium, assembly GCA_036267355.1. Taxonomy (NCBI): domain Bacteria; kingdom Pseudomonadati; phylum Planctomycetota; class Planctomycetia; order Pirellulales; species Pirellulales bacterium. The sequence continues at coordinate 3,217 of DATAWG010000036.1, forward strand.
TTGTTGAGCTTGTCGTGTTCCGAGTTTTGGGCCGAGAGTGTCTTTGCCGGGACGCCGGCTTCTTGAAGCGCTTTGGCGAGCCGGCGAGCTTGCGGTTCGGTTTCGGGATGGCCGCCGACGCAGAGCAGCAAGAACGGCGGAATATCCTTCCCTTTTGCGACGTGCTCAATCGGTGAAAGCTCTTTGCGGCTTTGCTCGTCGCCGAATTTCCACGTGTAGCGGTCGGCTCGCTTCTTCTCCACCGTGGCGATTTGCATCGCAAGATCGTAGGTGTCGCCATCGACGGGCACGCAACCCTTGATGATCGAAAGCGGCAAGCCCTCGGCCTTCAAGAGCGTTTCGTCGGTGCAAATCAGCGCAGCGAGTTGCGCTCCAGCGGAATGTCCCATCACGAAGATCCGGTTCGGATCGCCGCCGAATTCACGGGCATGATCGTGGGTCCAGCGGACTGCGTTGGCTACATCGCCGGCCATTGCCTTGATCGTGGTGTTCGGAAACAAGCGGTAGTTCGTTGAAACAAAGACGAATCCCTTATCGACGAACGCCTTTGGCTTATTCTGCACATCGCGTTTGTCGCCCTGCATCCAGCCTCCGCCGTGAATCCAGAAGACGATCGGATGATCTTTGCCGGTCGGGGGCGCGTCGATGTCGAGAGTTTGCTTGGCGTCGGTTGTGCCCGCATACGGCACATCGCGGCGCGCAGCCGGTTCGGCGGCCGTTGCCGCGGAAGCGAGCAGCAGCAAGCAAAGGGGGATGCAGTGCATCGGATATTCCTTGTAGATTTATTGAACGCCGGCTGGGGCCGACGCTCAACGGGGATAAACCGAACACGCCATTCTACTGCCTGCCGCCGGGCACTGGAGACGCTAAAAGGCCCAAAAAAACGCGCGATTTGCGGCGGTTTTGGCTCGACAGTGCTTTTTGCGCCATTTGGACTATCGCAGTGCGGTTCCGTGCAATAGGATAGGTGGCCATGTTGAGATGGGAGCTAGTGTTCCTGTCGCAGGTCTTTCTTAGTGAGGAGTTCGTGTTTATGGCGTCAGGTACGATCAAGAAGTTGGTTAGCGACAAAGGATTCGGGTTCATTCAGACGGGCGACGGTGGAGATATTTTCTTCCATCATTCGACTGTCCAAAACAGTCAGTTCGACAATCTGAGAGAAGGCCAGTCGGTGGAATACACCGTCGAGCAAGGCGGGGGCCAAAAGGGCAAAGGACCTCGAGCCGCTTCAGTCACGCCGGTCTAAAGACCGCGCCGGTCGACCGCCAATACAAACAAATTCATCGAAAGCCCTCGGCTGCCTTGCAGCCGGGGGCTTTTCCATGCGCTGTGCTGAACGCGCCCCACGTAAGGCTCGGCCAAAAAATTAACTTTTCCACAGCCCTCTCTCCCCTTGCGGCAGAGGGCAGGGCGCGGGGTTCGAAAAGCGGAAGCTATTTTTTGCCGAGCCTAAGCCAACACACTGAAGCGTGAACGCCAACTGGAGTTCACGCTCCAGCGTGTTGAGTTAGGTGGAGTGTACGAGGCTCGAACTCGTAACCTTCGGCTTGCAAAGCCGACGCTCTCCCAATTGAGCTAACACCCCAATATAGGCACCTTCGAACGCTCGTGGCACGTCGATATTTTCGGTGGCGGCTTGGGTGCCACTTCGGGGCTGTCCGGCAGTGCTGGAAGTACGCCGTAGGTAGCGCCGGAATTAAAGCGAATGCGCGCACCAAGATTCGAACTTGGGACCTCGTCCTTATCAGGGACGCGCTCTAAACCAACTGAGCTATGCGCGCGGTCCATACGCCGCCGGGCCCGGCATCCACACTTGTCCGCGCCGTCGAGCCCGTCGGCAAGAACAGGCTATTTTAGGTCGCCGCATTTCGCTGTCAAAGGGGGAGGCGCGCAAATGACGAATGACGAATGTCGAATTAGGGGCGAGGGGGCGAGGGCGAGGGGAGAGGGAAGGGAGGCGAAGAGCCATGACAGCTGCACGCTCGGTTTAGTCACCGCGCGAATATGCTGGCTTCGCCAGCTTGCGTGGTTCGCCCGCAGAGATGGCCTGACCGGAAAAATCTGCGCTGTCGGATCATGTTTGCCAACCGCTTTGGTCGAAAAACAAAGGCGACGGAGGTCGGCCAGCAGAGCGTACTAGCGGCAAACGCCGAACCGGCATCAAAACCCGGCATCACCCCGCCTTCGTTTTTTTCGCCCTTCACCAAACGGATTTCTCCCATGGCTGCGATCTTTGGCAACAAATGGCGGTGGTTCGCGGTGGCGGCGGTCGTGAAATTGGTTCTCACCGGGCTGGTGTTTGCCCTGGCGGCGCCGGCGGCCCACTCCGCGAGCCCGACGGCCGAGCAAGCTCTCAAACTGCTGCCGATGCAGAAAGATGTCGACTATGATCGGCCGACGCCTGAAGAAGCGGCGCGCTGCACGATGAAAGCCGAAAAGCAAAAAGGCCAGACGGGCTGGGTGGTCCGCGATGGCGATGGAAAGACGTTGCGCGAGTTCGTCGACACTAATGGCGACAACGTCGTCGATCGCTGGAGCTATTTCAAAGACGGCGTCGAAGTTTATCGCGATATCGATCCGAAATTCGTCGGCAAGGCCACCGAACATCGTTGGCTCAATACGGCCGGCATCCGTTGGGGTGTGTCGAAAGGGGGTGCTTCGCCGCTCGAGTATTGGAAAATGATCTCGGCCGAAGAGGCTTCGTCCGAGGTGGTCGGCGCCCTTCGAGACCGCGATCCGGCACGCTTCAATCGACTGTTGCTCACCTCGACCGAACTGCGTTCGCTCGGTCTGAACGCGGCCAAGGCGAAAGAGCTTGCCGAAAAGATTGCCGCTGCCCCGGCTGCGTTTGCCGAACTGGCCGACCGGCAAACGACGATCACGGCAAAATCCAATTGGGTGCATTTCGGTGGCAACCGGCCGGGCGTCGTTCCCACCGGCACTTTCGGATCGCCGGCCGATATCGAAGTTTATGAAAACGTCGTGGCGGTGGTCGACACCGACGGTAGCGATACGCAAATCCAAATCGGTACGATGATCAAGGCCGGCGATTGCTGGCGCATTGTCGATGTGCCGGGCGTGCCCGAGCATGGGAAGCTCGCGGATTCACAGCCGGGAATTTTCTTCGTGGCGGCTTCGGCTCGCAATACGACAGGATCGCAGGAAACGGCCGGGAGTGGGGGCAACGAAAAGATGCAAAAGATCATGGATGAGCTGCAAAAGCTCGACCAGCAGATTTCTGCCGCCGCGCCGGCTGAGCAAGCGAAGCTCAACGAAAAGCGAGCCGACTTTTTCGAGCAAGTGATCGCCGACGTTGGCCCGGCCGACCGTGCTCAATGGGTTCGCCAAATGACCGACACGATCAGTGCCGCCGTGCAATCAGCGACCTATCCCGGCGGGGCGGAACGTTTGAAGACACTCTACACCAAGCTCGAAAAAAATCCGCAAGACGCTGACCTGGCCGCGTATGTCGAGTTCCGCGAACTGTCGGCCGAATACGCGTTGGCGCTACAAAGCCCGAACCCTGAGTTTGCGAAGATTCAAGCGACATGGTTGCAGAATCTGCAAACGTTCGTCGGGCGGCATCCGAAAAGCCCCGACACTGCCGATGCCCTGCTGCAGTTGGGCATTGCCGAAGAATTCGCCGGCCGCGAAGAAAAAGCCAAAGAGTGGTATCACCAGATCGTCGACAATTTCGATGCGGCCGCCGCGGCAAAAAAAGCTGCCGGCGCCATCCGGCGATTGGATTCGGTCGGCAAGCCAATTGAGCTAACAGGCAAAAGCACCGACGGCGAGCAGATCGATCTGGCCAGCTTGAAAGGCAAGTTTGTCTTGATCCACTATTGGGCCACCTGGTGCGAGCCGTGCAAAGTCGATCTGGCGGAGCTAAAGGAACTGCAAGCGAAATATGCCGCCAGCGGCTTGGCGATCATCGGCGTAAGCCTCGACACGAACCGGCAATCGCTCGACGATTATCTGTCGAAGAACCATCTTCCTTGGCCGCAACTTTTCGAACCGGGCGGTCTCGATAGCCGCTACGCCAATGAGATGGGCATTCTGACGCTGCCGACAATGATCCTGATCGACGCTGACGGCAAAGTTGCTAACCGCGGCATTCACATCAGCGAACTGGATACCGAACTGCACAATCGGTTGAAGTGAACGGCGATCGCTCGAAGGCTCGTCTGTTCGCGGAGCGAAGGCCAGGGACGCCCAGGGAAGGCCAGAGGGAAGTCCAAGGACGCCCAGCGAAGGCCAGAGGGAAGGCCAGTGGGAAGTCCAGGGACGTCCAGCGAAGGCCAGAGGGAAGTCCAGGGACGTCCAGCGAAGCCCAGGGAAGCCCAGGGAAGGCCAGGAGAGCGTTTGCCAAATGGAGATCGCTCTCCAGGCCTTCCCTGGGCTTGGGCGCCTCATGCGATCTCACATCACCGACCCCGATTGCGGATCGACGCCGACGCCGCCGGTCATGCGCACCAGCGCGTCGAGCACGTTGAGCAGCGTGCTGGGATCGAGCGTTTCTTCCCCTTCATCTTCGCTGCCGCCGCTGCCGCCGCCGCCGACGATTTCTTCGAAGTGCAAGATGTCCAGCCGAGCGTCACACTTAGGAAGCCGGGCGAGCTTTGCGCGCTCGTCGGGATCCGCAGCATTGGGGCGCATTTCCTCGGCCAACTCGACGCCCTGGGTTTGCACTTCCTCGCCCGAGACGTAGCTGATATCGAGCGCCGAATAATCCTGTGGCGAGCGGAGCGTGAGCGATTCGAAGCCGCCGTCGTCGTCGGCCAGAGTGTTGCTAAGCTCGAAACGGCGATTCAGCGATTGCAACGCTTCGGTCATTTTTTCCAAACTCGGCCGTTTGGCGGCATTGAACAAGACGAAATACGTCTCGCGCCATTTGTAGTTGTCGTTTTCGAAGGTGGACATCAGCGTTATCCCTGGGAGCGGTTCAAGCGTCGCGAGCGCTTTAAGGGGATCAGGCACATTTTTCGGCAGTGCACTGAGCTAAGCTTCGCAGCGAAACGGGCCGAAAAACGAGCCAGACCCCGAATCGTGGACAGTCGCATCACGGCAGGTCTTCTTCCTCTTCCGGTCCGATGCTGCCTTGCCAATTTTCGATGGCATCGAGAATCGAGTCGCGCTCCTTGACATTGGCCCAAACCGATTCGCCTTGTTCGAGCCGGATTTCGTATTGCCCTTCGCGCTGGCAGTCGTCGTTGCCGCAAAAATGGGGCGTCGCCGCCACCCACATGACGCGATACAAAGGGATGTTCTTATCGTCGATGACACAAAAGATGGACATGATGGAAAAACGTGCGGCTCTTTCGAGGCTCGCTAAATTGAAATTGGTTCGGAAATTCCTGTCAGTGCATCGTTGCGGTTGAATTATAACGCTTTGCCATCGCCGAGGGGGTCAGGCACATTTTTCAGCGTCGCGGTTCAATGGCATTCATTGCCGCCATGGGCCGAAAAATGAGCCAGACCCCGACGCTAATCGCCGCCGAGTTCGGTTGCCCGGCGCGTCGCGGCTTCGACGGCCGCCATCAGCGCCGCACGCACCGCCCCGGTTTCCAATGCCTGTAACCCGGCGATCGTCGTGCCGCCGGGGCTCGCCACGCGGTCTTTCAACGTGGCCGGATGGTCGCCGGTCGCCAACACCATTTCCGCCGCACCCTTGCAAGTTTGGGCGGCCAATGTCAGCGCCACTGCCCGCGGCAACCCCATCCTCACGCCGCCATCCGCCAACGCTTCGATCATCACGAAAACAAACGCCGGACCGGAGCCGCTCAAGCCGGTCACCGCGTCGAGCAGCTTTTCATCCACGACCACGACTCGACCGACGGCGCTAAACAGCCGCTCGACCAAGCGTGCGTCGTCGGCCGTCGCGCCGGAGGCCAAACTATAGCCGCTAGCGCTCGAACCGACGAGTGCTGGCATGTTCGGCATGACGCGGATGACACGCGTCGTGCCAAACAATTCGGCAAGCGATTTCAAGCGCACCCCGGCCGCGATCGAGATCAACAGCTTCTCGGCAAGCCGGCCGTGCAATTCAGCCGCCACGGCGGGAATCATTTGCGGTTTGACCGCCAAGACGACGACGCTCGAGCGCTCCACGACCTCGGCATTCGAACCGCCGGAAATGGCGCCGTTCACCAGTCCACAAAAATCCTGCAGTGCCGCGGGAAGCGGATCGTAGGCCGAGATGCGATCGGGTTCGACTAGGTTTGCACTTGCAAATCCTTTTGCCAAAGCGCGCGCCATTTGTCCGGCGCCGATGAACCCAAGGGATTGCGAAAACATCAGGTGGATCAGGTCGGTGTGGTGGGGAGGAATAAAGCGTCTGGTTGCGCGCCGCCCCTTCGCCCATAACCCCACTCCCACGAAGGGGCGAGGGGAAACGGCCCGCTTCGCGGCCCGCCATTTCTCCCTCGCCCCGTCGCCGGAGAGGGGCCGGGGGCGAGCGGGTTAGGGCTCATGTTATGCCAAGCGCAATCAATAGACAATCCGCAGCAGCGGCAGAAACAGCCGCCACGACCGGCGATGGTACCGCATCGCGCGGCCGTCGGCCGCGACCAACGTAGTACGGCACACGTCGTGGTCCCTTTGCGCTACGATGTTCGCAACGCTCCGCGGAGCGCGAACGGCACACGGAGAGCTTGTGAAGTAATGGAGGCTGGCTCCGAACTCGGCTTGATGAAACACCGGCAAAACGGGTCGGCGTGAGGTGCCTGTCCCCCTTCTTTCACATCCTCGGAACGTGCCCGCTGCAATGACCGCGTTTCGTCGGCCGATGCCGCTTCGGCCTGATAGCGTCCTCGCAACTTTTGGCAACAACTGCCCTGGACCGGTGGATAAGGTTTTGCGAAACTCCCGCCGCGTCTCATCTGTGTCTACTGGCCGTTCGGCTTGGGTATCGTCGATCACGTATTTCCTTTGACACCGAGAACATCGGCGTATCGAGTCAGCGGCCTTGTGGCTTGCAATCGCTGGAGCCCAATCGTGAAAACCATCGGGAAACTGTTTCTCGGCTTGGGAGTGCTCGTGGCGGCCTCACCGGCCCAGGCCGGATGGTTGAGCAATTTGAATCCATTCGCTTCCAAAACGAGCTCGAGCGACGACTCAGGCACGGAGAAGAACCTCTCCCAGCCCGGGTCCTCCGCATCGCTATCGACCGCGCTTGGCTCCTCGAAATTCAACAGCAAGCTGCCTTCCGGCTCGGGCGGGGCCACGATCGTCCCAGAACTGAACGGCAAGCCGATTCACCCGGTCAACTCGGTTACGCCGGCCAGTCCGAGCGGGCCGTCGCTATTGAGCCGCATCGGTTCGGCCCCAGCTAACTTGTTTGCAAAAACGAAGGGCTTGTTCAGTAAATCCACTCCCGCGCAGCCGGCGCAAAAAAGATTCATGTTGGGTAAGCCATCGGGGGGTTCGCAATTTACGCACAGCGGTTCGGCGGCTACGAGGCAGTCGAGCAGCACTTCGCAGTTCATCGCTCGGCCCCGGCCGGGATTCTAACGGAAGGATGCGCAGTTGCACCGACTATTTGACCGAACCCTGCATTGCCGGCTCATGCGGGCCATGCTCTTGATCGCTGTCCTGCTTGGACTTACGACGATCATGAGCGGTTGCGCGGCCACGCCGCCGGCGCAAGATCCTCGCCCGCAAACGACAACGCAATTTTTGTCGCAACCGCGGCCAGCACCCTGATCCGGCGCATTCGCGCCTCAAGAAAGCCGCTCTCGTGGGTGGTTTTATCTGCATGGCCCAAGGCCGGCCGAGCCAGCGATTTTCGCTGGTTTTCTGGCCATTTGAGGCTTTCAGCAGTAGGCCAAGGGGGTATGATAGCACACAGGGCGGTCTGTCCATTTAGGTCGCAGCAGGAATCGCGATGGCGACGTGGCGACGGCTTGTGTTGGGATTGTGCGCGGCTGCCTGTGGTTGGGCAGTCTGTGTAGGGGCCGCGCACGCGCAAACCGACGACGCACCCACGCTACGAGAACTGGATGTCTGGGGCCGTTTCGCTGCGGGCAGTTGGAAGCAGACGCACGTCGTCACCGAAGTGCTCGATTCCGCCGGGCATGTCGTTTCCAGCACCGCCTCCGACGTTCGTACAACGCTGACGCGCGTCGATGGCCGGCGAATCACGCTTCGCGTCGCCGTCACGCTCGATGCCGGTGGCCGGCGGTTCGACACCGCTCCGCAAGTGATCGATCGCGGCTATTTCGGCGAAACGACCGATCAGCCCGCCCAGGTCCGCGACCTCGGCAAAGCCTCCGTGGTGATCGACGGCCGCGAGATCCCGGTTCAAACCCGCGAAGCTTCCATCCAGTCGGGCAAGCAAAAAACGGTCAACAAGTTTTTCGAGACGGGCGCCATGGAGCCGTATTTGCTCCGCCGCGAAACCCATTTCACCGATTCCGCCGATCCGGCCGCCAACCATGACGAAACATCGGAGGTGATCGCGGTCGATAAGCCGTATCGCGTGCAATCGGAGGTCAAGCCGGTGTCGTTTGAGCGTGTCGTGCAGAAAGACACTCACGGAACGACGGTCACGGTCGATGTGACGAGCGTTGACGTGCCAGGCGGAATCGTCAAACGCACTTCGAAGCAATTAGACGCCGACGGGCACGTGACGCGGCGCACGACCGTCGAACTCGTCGATTATGGGGCGGTGGAGGAGCAAGCGCCCGACGCCGGTCGTCGCCGTTATCGCCGCCGCCGCTCGCGCCGCATTGTGTTGGATCACGTCGACGTGACCACCGACCCCATCGCCAGCCCGCCCCCGCCATGATGCGAGGAACCGCCGACGTTCCCAGCAAGGCATTTGCCGGCAGATCGCTAATACGTAAGAAGTAGACGGTCGGCGACGATTTCTCCTTCAAGCGTCTTGCCGACCATTTGAAACCGGCGCAGCATCGAACGGCCGCAGCCGACAAACACTTCTCGTTCGAAAAGTCCGTCGGGCATCGCGATATCGCAAACGAAGTCGCCGGACCGTTTGGTCCCATCAATGCTCAATGCGACGTACACGCCCCGGTTCTTGCACTCGCGGACTGTCTCAAAAAGCTGGCGAAGATCGAACGCTTGCGCGCCGTACAGGATTTTCTGGGTGTCTTTGTATGGCGGGTCGCAGTAAACCAGATCCCCCTTTGTAGCCTTGCGCATGGCTTCGACGTAGTCCATTACTTTGAAACTTGCGCCGGTCGTTCGTCGTTTCCACTCGTCGACCCGTGCTGCGAATGATTTCGCATCGATCGGTGTATGAACGCCGCACGGCGTAGACATGAATCCGTCGGCTTTTCGAAAGCGGACCACCCCGCCATAGCAAGATCGGCAGAGAAACAGCAAATCCGCCCCGTTAGGTCTTGCGTTGTACGCGGCCTTTATCGTTTCGTACTCTTCAACTTTGTCTCCCGCCATCATGCGGCGACGACGCGACGCGTACCAGTCCTTCAACGTTTGCGGCGCATCGTGCAGCGCTTGCCAGATTTCGATCAACGGGCGGAAAACGTCGGAAGCCAGGGCTCGCTTGGGAGCGAGCGTGGCGAGCACGCCAGCGCTTCCAAGAAACGGCTCGATATACGTGCCGAACTCGTCTGGGAAGTAGGAAATGATTTGGTGTGCCGAGCGCTGTTTGCTGCCCACCCATTTCAACAATTGGGACTTGAATGGCGCAACCCGAGGTGCAACCGGCAGATTGTCCTCAAACAGCATCCGTTGCATTTGGCCATCCTCGCGAGTCAGGGCTATCTGGCTTTTGATTCTATTCATACGTACAGTAGGCGTCAAGTCGCCGCGGCCGACTTCGGGACATCGGCGGAATATCCTGTTTTGGGATGTATTGTCAAGATTCGTTTAATGATCCCCATGGAAAGGAGCATCTTTAGCGCGGACCAACGCAAGCTGACGGACCTGCTTCGGCAGGTTCGCCTTGGGGCCGGGCTGCGCCAAGATGACCTCGCCAAAAGGCTCGAACGGCCGCAATCCTTTGTCAGCAAATACGAATCCGGGGAACGCGGTCTCGACCTGCTCGAACTCCGAGAAATTTGCGACGCACTAGGGATTTCCCTCCAGTCATTCGTCGAGCGTCTGGAGAAATCTTTGCAATGATTCCGGACCGACGATTTGTAGATCTCCCCAAGCATTTTTGGGCAAACATTCGCACCATCAGCCAACACCTCGGGTACACCGCCCGTGGCACTGGCCAGATCGCAATTCCGACCGTCGAGAAAATGGGCGATTCAATGGTCGAATTGGGCCTTTCGGCGTCGCATTTGGTGGGTGAAAGAGGGAGTCCCACAAAGCTTGGCAGACTGATTCACGATTACTTCAAGCATCGGGCGGCTGTACTTAATTTGTTCGTTGAGCCGCGTCTGATGGACGTGGAACGAGCCAAAGCAATGTTCGAGAAGCTGCAAAAGCAATATTCCACCAAGCGAGTCCCGCCCATGAACAAGCAGAAGGGCGAGAAGAAAGCGCCGGCGTACTTCACCAACTGCATTAACATGCTTATCGAAGCGAACGCTGAAGGATTGCCGTGCGATTATGACCCGCGCGAGCTGACCACCGTTACGTTCAACAACGCTCCCCTCCGCACCCTCGCGCGTCGCGTCGGCGGCGCTTTTCCTGCGCCAGTGAACCCGATCGCTGTTTGGGAAATCAAGGAGTATTACTACACGACTACCTTCGGAAGCCGAGTTGCCGATGGCGTCTACGAAAGCCTGTTGGACGGAATGGAGCTTGACGAGCTGCGCCACGAAGAAAAAATCGACGTCAAGCATTACTTAATGGTCGATTCCCACTCCACGTGGTGGAAATGTGGCCGCTCGTATCTTTGCCGGATCCTCGACATGCTGCACATGGGCTACGTCGATGAAGTCCTATTTGGAAGCGAAATTGAAGAACGATTGCCGTCGATCGTAAGACAGTGGGTGAGCATCGCCAAAACGCAGTGACAGCTTGATGCCGCCGCCGCTTCCCGGTCGAGCCGACGCAAATGCGCGAAACCGCAAGCGAGTCTCCCTATCTAGCTATCTAGGCGGCGCGAAATTCGCTTGCGGTTTGGCCCGTTTGCCGTTTCTAATCGGCGAGCGCGTCGCCACTGGCCAAATCGCGAATGGGCCGCGATAATCGGGAATTGACTTCATCTCCTTCCCGAGGGCGCCCGCCATGAGCGACAAGCTCGCCTATCAGGCCTTCACGTTCGACGACGTTCTGCTCGAACCGCGCTATTCCGACGTTGTGCCGGCCGAAGTGAACGTCGCCAGCCAATTGACCAAGCGAATCCGGCTCAATATCCCCGTGCTTAGCTCGCCCATGGACACGGTCACGGAAAGCGAAATGGCCATCGCGCTGGCCCAGGAAGGCGGCCTGAGCGTCATCCACAAGAATATGTCGGTCGAACGGCAAACCGAGGAGGTCGACAAGGTCAAGCGCAGCGCCAACGGCATCATCTTCGATCCCGTGACCCTGCCGCCCGACGCCACCATTGGCCGGGCCCGCGAAGTGATGCAGCAATACAACGTCTCCGGGGTGCCGATCACGCAAGGCCGCCGGCTGGTGGGAATTATCACCCGCCGCGATCTGCGGTTTCTCGAAACCAGCGAGCCGAAAATCTCCGACATCATGACCCGCGATAAGCTGGTGACTGCGACGGGGACCGTAACGCTTGAAGAGGCTGAGAAGATTTTGATGGTAAATAAGGTCGAGAAACTCTTGCTGGTTGACGAAAATAACACACTGACGGGCTTAATAACGATCAAAGACATCGACATGATGAAGCGGTTTCCGCAAGCCTGCAAAGATAGGCAAGGCAGGCTGCGGGTCGGTGCGGCGGTCGGGGTGTTCGATTTCGAACGTGCCGAAAGCCTCATCGCCAAAGATGTCGATGTGCTGATCGTCGATAGTGCCCACGGCCATTCGGCCAACGTCATCGAGACGGTCAAGAAGATCAAGAGTCAGTGGGATATCGACGTGGTGGCGGGAAACGTGGCGACCGCCGCTGGTTGCCGCGACCTGATCGCCGCCGGGGCCGACGCGATAAAAATCGGCATCGGCCCGGGTTCGATTTGCACCACGCGGGTGATTTCCGGGGTCGGCGTTCCGCAGATCAGCGCTATTTTGCAAGCTGCGGAGGCGACGAAATCCGAGGGCATCCCGCTGGTGGCCGATGGAGGAATTCGGTATTCGGGCGACGTGACCAAGGCTATCGCCGCGGGCGCGCATACGGTGATGCTCGGCGGATTGCTGGCCGGCGTAGCGGAAAGCCCGGGCCAACAAATCCTGTATCAAGGACGAACATTCAAGGTTTATCGCGGCATGGGTTCGCTGGGGGCGATGGTCAAGGGCTCGAGCGAACGCTACCGACAAAGCGGATCTCGCGTTGCGGACAAATTGGTTCCCGAAGGGGTGGAAGGGCGGGTGCCGTTCAAAGGCCCGCTCAGCCCGTTCATTTATCAACTCGTCGGGGGACTTCGAGCCGGAATGGGCTATTGCGGCGCGCGGACGATCGACCAGCTACGCAAGGAAGCGCGCTTCATCCAGGTCTCGCCAGCGAGCGTCAGGGAGAGTCATCCACATGACATCGCCATTACGCAGGAAGCACCGAACTACAGTGCCGAATACACGGGGGTCGAAAACGGCTGATCGCAGCCGCCGTTGGCTTCCGCTTGCCCCTCTGGCCTGCGCCGCGCTGGCCGCATGGCTGGCCGGCAGCACGGCGGCAAAAGGCAGCGACGATTCGGCATCGCCGTCGGCGAAAATCAGTCGCAGCGACGTTTCCGACGACGATTCAACCGCTGCGTTGCCCACCGCCGACCAAGACTCCGGCGAGCACACGACGCATTTGAAATGGCGGCCGTATCGACCGCATCCGGCCCAAGCGAGCGATGTCGATTCGGCCGAGACAAAATCGAGCGAACCGGCTCCGGCCGAAACCGTGGCCACCGACGACGATCGCCCCGCTGTTTTCGAGCCGTCGCCGCTGCCGAGCAGCGAGACCCGCTCGCGGGTGATTCACGATCCGGCGGTCGTGCGAACGCAAGCCCTTCAATCGCCCAATCCGTCGTCGAACGCGTTTGGCGACGACCAAACTCAGCCGAACGCGCAACCGGTGCCTGGCGCGAATCCAATTCTTCCGAGCCCGACGCCCGGCGGCTTAGCGCCTCCGGCCACCGAATCGGCGCCGAGCGATTCCGGCATCACCCCCTTTTCGCAGCGGCCGCGAGCCACACGGCCGGGCCGTGCCCCGGCTCGGCTGAACCCGACGGAGCAATTCGACACGACCCCGACCACTCCGTTTCCCGTTAGCCCCTCGCAATCCGTGCCGGGAATGACTCCGAATCCGAGTCCGTCGGACATGCAAGATTTGAGCTGCGCTACGCACCAACGCCATTGCAACGAGGATGAAGCCGCGTTGATGAAAAACACGATCAGCAAGATCGGCCTCGATATCGACGAATACGGCAAGCAGGGAGACGCGGTGCCGTGCGAATGCTCGTTGGGCGCCGGCGTGGTGTTCCAGCAGCGGCAATGGCCGTTGATCACCTATACCTGGAAGGCCTCGGCGCTGTGCCACAAGCCGCTGTATTTCGAAGAAGTGCAGTTGGAGCGATATGGACATTCGGCAGGCCCGATCGTCGAGCCGCTCCTTTCGGCAGCCCATTTCTTCATCACCGTGCCGCTGTTGCCCTACTACATGGGCGTCGATCCGCCGTTGGAGTGCCAGTACACCTTGGGCTACTATCGGCCCGGCGATTGTGCCCCCTATATGTTCGATCCGTTCCCGCTCAGCCTCCGCGGCGCGGCGCTGGAAGCAGGAGCCGTGGTCGGCGTGACTGCCGTCATCCCGTGAAAAACCTTGCCACACTAGCCCGAAGCGTGAGCGAGGGAGCGTGAGCGAGGGAGCGTGAGCGAGGGAGCGTGAGAGGGCGGGTTCATTCCGTGAATAATTCCGACAACTCCGCCGGATTTTCGGCCAGCCGCGAACAGGTCCGCAGGCTCGATGCTCGTTGCGTTTCGGACTACGGCCTGAGCAGCTTGGTGCTGATGGAAAATGCCGGCCGCGGCGTGGCGGATTTGCTCTGCCGGCTTATTCAGGACAGCGGGCCTGAGCCAGGCGGTCCGAGCGTAATCTGCTGCGGACGCGGCAATAATGGCGGCGACGGCTTCGTCGCCGCCCGCCACCTCGACTTGCGGCGCCTTCCGGTCGAAGTCTTGCTGTTCGCCGAGCCGGCAAGTCTGACCGGCGACGCGGCAGTGAACTTTCGCGTGTTGGAAAAGTGCGGCGTGCCGATCCGTGTCTTTGCTGGACAGCCCGTAATGGCAGAGCTGGCGGTGGCGCTTGCGAATGGCGATTGGATTGTCGACGCCTTGCTCGGCACGGGCAGCCATGGCGACCCACGCCCGCCGCTCGACCAGATCATCGGCGCCATCAACGCCGCCGGCAAACCGATCCTCGCGGTCGATCTACCCAGCGGCCTGGATTGCGACACGGGCCAGGCGGGGCATCCGACAGTCCGCGCCCCATACACCTGCACATTCGTCGCTGCCAAGCGCGGCTTCTCCGCCCCCGCCGCTGACGAATACACCGGCCAGGTTCACATCGCCGATATCGGCGCCCCGCGCAAACTCGTCGATGAAATCCTCGGCGAAATCCTCGGTGAAATCCTCGCCGAACCCCCGAGCCCGCAGCGCTAGCAAGGGAATAACCGTCGCGCAGCGGCGCCTTATGTACCCCCGCGACTCGATCCCGGCCGCTCCGTCCCAAGCCATCACTTCCGTAAAATCGCACCGCTCAACACGTCGATGTTGCGATCGTCAATCCGATACCAGCCGATGCGAAGCGCGAAATCATCTTCGGTGAACACGTCGAGAATTCCGTCGCGGCGGTCGCGATTCACCGCGACGCAGGCGTGATTGTCGAACCAGCCGCTTTGCTTTGCCATCGCCGTGCCTGGCGAAACGCGGCCGATCAGCAATCCATCGGCGTTGTAGTGCAACAAGGCGGCATTCTTTCCCGTGCCGACAATGCAGCCGCCGCCCGAATTACCCGCGGCTGCCTCGCCGTGGTGCGTTTTCCCGCCGCCGGGAATCGTATCCATCCCGACCGACACCTCGGGGAGCGGTACGGCCCACAGCCGCTCGCCGTGCTTGTCGAATCGCACGAGCGTGGTGCCGCCCATCCAAAACGGATTCCCCTTCGGCGAGGGCCAGGGCTTCGACCAGCCGAGGGCATAGATCGAACCGTCATCGGCCCGTTGGGCCATATTGGCCTGAAATTCAAGCGGCGAAGTGTCTTTCGGCACTGCTTCGCGCCCCTTCGACCAATCGTAGGTCGGATTGCCGGCCGCGTTGAGGCCCGCCATCGCCACGGTCCAAATGGCGTGCGTGTTCAATTCGCCGAACCACGCATCGCCGTGCGAATCGACATCGACGCCGAACACGGCATGCCGCTGCTGCCCCGGTTTCTTGAACCATTGTACTTCGGCCGGCAAAAGCTTCCCGTCTCCCTTCGTGTCAGACCAACTCCACTGCCCGCCGCCCGACCCGCGCGGATTGCCTTCGACATCCGGCGAGCTCGAACCGAGAATTGCCGCCAGCCGCATGCCGCCCGTTTCGTCGATGCGATACACTTGCACGCCGTCGCCGGTGGGCATGAACCAGAATTTGTGCTCGCCGAATTTCAAGAGCCGCGGTACGCCGTGCACATCGCTTTTGTATGCTGGCTTCTGGTCGATCATGCAGCCCGTGTATTGCCAGTGGCCGAGCTTATGGTCGGCCAAGTGGTAGCGGTGGAATGTCATCGAATACAGTGTCGCCGGATCGTCGGCGCCGTATTTCCCAAGCGACACGAATTCGCAGCCAAATTGCTCCCAGACGAGCTTTTTGTCGGGCGACCAGCGCGCGACGCGAGCGCCGCCGGCCGGCTCGGTTTGGATCGTGGCCATGAATCCGTGCGGATCGACGGCAACGCCGCGGAGCTCGAAGAAATGGTCGGCCGCGCGATCGCCCGGCTTGGCCGGTTGTCCGAATCGCTCGACACGGTCGTCGACGGCGATCGTGTTGCCGCCGCTTGCCGCGTGATTCTCAGTCACTTTGTAAATCAACACCTGCCCGGCCTTCCGATCGGCCACATAGAGCCGCGAATCGGGACCGAAGGCAAGCGCTACGATTTCGCCGAGCTGGCCGAGCGGTTCGGCGATCCGCTTTCCTTCCGGCGAAAAAACGCTGAGTCGGCTATGTTCGTGCCCCACCCAGATCCGGCCTTCGCGATCCACCGCCAGGGCCTGCGGCAACCGCACTTGGAATTCTCCCTCCGCCCGCCCGGTCGCCTTATCGAACCGGCGAATTTTTCCGGAGAGCGCATCCGCCACCAGCAGCGAATTGCCCGCCACGGCCAGCGACCGCAGCGGCATTCGCATCAACTCGGCATCGGCTTCGAGTGTGCCGGCGGGAACCTGCCGCTCCGGCCATTCATACAGCTCGATATGACCAAACTTATCGGACACATCGGTGAATTTTTCGAGCTTGCCGTCGGCCAATGCGAACCGTTGCACTTGCTGCTTGTGATTCCACGGCTTCGAGGCCCAGCCTTCCATGCCGCAATAAATCGTCGAACGATCGACGGCGATCGAATACGGTGCGCCGTTGGGCTGGCCGTTGCGCATTTGATAGCGGCCATCGTAGACGACGTTGCCATTGGCATCCCACTTCGTGAAATCGGCTCCGGCTTCATCCCAGCCGTTTGCCGTGTAAATGGCCCCCTCGGCATCGACGGCGACGGAGCTCATTCCAGTCGGAGTGTGATCGGCCGGAGCCGGCGTCCGGCCGCTATTGCCGATCGCCCCCACGTTCTCGTAAGTCGCGCGATCGACGACGACGCGGAATTCGTACGTGCCGCTCGGCGCCGGCTTGCCGAACTGATCTTGGCCATCCCACTGTGCGGTCGCCTTGCCCGCCGGCCTTTTTTCGACCGTCCACAAAACGCGCACCAACCGACCCTGCGCATCGTAGACGCCCGCACTGGTCGTTGCGGCCGCGGGCAATTCATAGCTGAATTCGCTTTCCGCCGCATCAGCGTGCCTCGCGGCCAGCAAGCCGCAGGCGGTCAAAATGGCCGTGGCAATCCAATGCCGTCGAGTAAAACGGATCGCTTTGAATCGCATCATATAACTCCAGGTGGGATCGACTCGGCGGGAACACACGGCTGGACGGGCCAACCTAGCCACATCGTAACCTGAGCGGGAGCCCCTTTGAATCAGGCTCGCCTAGCAGATTTCGGCCGAACAAGGCATCCAGGTCCGCGGGTGCCATGCCCACGGCTTTGCGCGGACATGTTTCGGCCGGACCATTCATTTCGCCACATGCGCACCCAGGGCAGTGGGCATGGCACCCGGCGGTTGTTAAACTGCTCGTTTCCAGTTTTGGCTCAAATCGAGCGGCGATCGAGAGCGGGTTTTGCATGTTTCGTGCGGTCCAAAGCAATGTGAATTTTCCGGCCTTGGAAGCCGAGGTGCTGCGGTTCTGGAGCGAGGCGGGCATCTATCAGAAATCGCTGGCGCAGCGGGCCGGGGCGCCGAAATTCGTCTTCTATGAAGGGCCGCCGACCGCCAATGGCCTGCCCCATCCGGGCCATTGCCTCACCCGGGCCATCAAAGACCTCTTCCCGCGCTATCGCACCATGCGCGGCTATCTGTGCGAGCGGAAGGCCGGCTGGGATACGCACGGCTTGCCCGTCGAAGTCGAGGTTTGCAAGGAACTCGGCATCCATTCGAAAGAGCAGATCGAAGCCTACGGCGTGGAGCCGTTTATCCAGAAATGCCAGCAAAGCGTCTGGCGATACATGAAGGAATGGGAGCGGCTCACCGAGCGGCTCGGCTTCTGGATCCGCTTGGACGAAGCGTATGTCACGTATCACCAGAGCTATATCGAAAGCGTTTGGGCCTCGCTCGCCGAACTGTTCAACCGCGGGCTGCTGTATCAGGGCCACAAGATCGTCTGGTGGTGGGCCCAAGGGGGCACGGCCCTATCGGCCGGCGAAGTTGGCCTCGGCTACCGCGAAGTCGCCGATCCCAGTGTCTATGTCCGCTTTCCGCTTCTTCCCCTCTCCCCTGGCGGGAGAGGGGCTAGGGGTGAGGGGGAAGCAATCGCATCTGGCGACCCACAATCGCCCGGCGAAGACCTATTGGTCTGGACCACCACTCCCTGGACGCTGCCGAGCAACCAATTCGCCGCCGTGCATCCAGACTTGGACTACGCAGTGGTCAGCGATCCGGAAATCGCCGACCGTCGCTTGATCATCGCCGCCGCGCTCGTGGAAACAATTGCGGCAAAAGTGAAACGGGAATTGCGCGTCGAGCGGACGTTCAAGGGAAGCGAACTGATCGGCCAGCGCTATTTGCCGCCGTTCCGATACTACTACGACGAACAGCCCGATTTGCAGATCGGTGGCAAGCCGGCGCGCCGTGGCGATGAGCAAGGCACATTGAAAACCGGCGAAAAAGAATACGGGCAATGGCGCGTGGTCGCTGCTGATTTTGTCACCACCGAGAGCGGCACCGGCGTCGTGCATCAAGCGCCCGCGTTTGGCGAAGTCGATTTTCAAGTGCTCATCGCCGAGCAGCAGAGGTTCCGCGAGGGGGACGAGCCGCGACTGATCTGCGCCGTCGGCCCGGATGGAAAATTCACCGCCGAAGCCCTCGGCTACGAAGGCCGCTGGGTGAAAGATGCGGATAAAGATATTTCGCGCGAGCTGCGCCATCGCGGGCTGCTCTATCATCAAGAGCAATACCTGCACGAATATCCATTCTGCTGGCGGGCCGAGCAGGATCCGCTAATCCAGTATCCGCGGCAAAGCTGGTTCATCCGCACGACCGCGATGCGCGACGAAATGCTCAAAAACAACCGGCAAATCAACTGGTTGCCCGAGCATATCCGCGACGGCCGATTCGGCAACTTCTTGGAATCCAACGTCGATTGGGCCCTGTCGCGCGAGCGCTATTGGGGCACGCCGCTGCCGATCTGGGTTTGCGAGCAAACCGGATTCGCCGAGGCGGTCGGCAGTTATGAAGAACTTCTCGCGAAGCCGGGCGTTCGCGGCACGGAGGTGTGGGATGAAGCGAAAAAAAAGAATCCCGAGCTGGTCGATGATCTGAAAGTTCACAAGCCCTATATCGACGCGATTACCTACGACTCGACGCAGCCGGGCGCTGCGCCGGGAACGCGGATGCGGCGCGTGCCCGATGTGATCGACTGTTGGTACGATTCCGGCGCGATGCCGTTTGCGCAGTGGGGCTATCCGCACCGCAACCGCGAAAAATTTCGCGAGCAGTTTCCCGCCGATTTCATCAGCGAGGCCATCGATCAAACGCGCGGCTGGTTCTACAGCCTGCTGGCGATCGGCACGCTGTTGTTCCGCGACCTGCCGAGCAGCGAACCATCGGCCGGCGCGGCGAATCGGAGTTTTTCCGAGTTGACGTCCGAGGCGGAGCGGAAAAAAACCGGCTCTGCCAATTGGCCCGCCAAGCAACTGCCGATCCCGTTTCGCAATTGCATCGTGCTCGGATTGATGCTCGGCGAAGACGGCCAAAAAATGTCGAAACAGAAGCGGAATTACTTGCCGCCGCAAGAAATCTTCGACCGCTACGGCGCCGACGCGCTGCGGTGGTATTTCTTCGCCAATCAACCGCCTTGGACCACGATCCGCTACAGCGAACGGGCCATCAAGGAAAGCATTCCCGAATTTCTGCTGCGGCTGTGGAACGTGTATAGTTTTTTCGTGATCTACGCCCGGATCGACGGATTCGACCCGGCCGACGAACGCACCGCCCTGGCCGGCGATGCTGGGGAACTGGAGCCGGCTGTGTTGGCGCGGGCCAAAGGATTTCGGCCACTCAAGGAACGGGGCGAACTCGATCGCTGGATCCTCAGCGAACTCAACCGCACCGCCGAAACGGCCACCGCGGCAATGGATGCCTACGACAACTATTCCGCTTGCCGATACATCACCGAATTCGTCGATGCCCTCTCGAATTGGTATGTCCGCCGCAGCCGCGACCGATTCTGGACGAACGACAAGACGGCCGCTTCGAAGCGCGACGCGTATTGGACGCTCTACGAATGCCTGCTATCCACGGCAAAGCTGATTGCGCCGTTCGTGCCGTTTCTGGCCGAGGCGTTATGGCAGAATTTGGCGGTGGAGGCATTCGGCACACGGACGGTCGAGAGCGTGCATCTCTGCGATTTTCCCACCGGCGACACGCGCGCCATCGACGCCGCGCTGTCGCGGCGGATGAGCCTGGTGCGCGAAATCGCCTCGCTCGGCCGCTCCGCCCGGATGGGGGCGAAGTTGAAAGTGCGGCAGCCGCTGGAGCGCGTCGAAGTAATCTTGGCCGACCGTTCCGAGCAAGCGTGGCTTGCCGATCACGCGGAATTGCTTCGCGAGGAATTGAACGTCAAGCA
Source organism: Pirellulales bacterium (assembly GCA_036267355.1). Classification (NCBI taxonomy): domain Bacteria; kingdom Pseudomonadati; phylum Planctomycetota; class Planctomycetia; order Pirellulales; species Pirellulales bacterium. The sequence goes on from DATAWG010000036.1 coordinate 23,671, forward strand.
GGTCGAATTCACCGAGCAGGCCGAGCAATACATCACCTACTCGGTGCTGCCCGATCTCAAACGGCTCGGCCCGCGGCTGGGCAAGCGATTGCCGGCGTTGAAAGCGGCCCTCGCAAAGGCCGACGCCGCGGAGCTTCTGGCCCGGCTCGAGCGCGACAAAAAAGTGTCGCTGGAATTGGCCGACGGGCCGGTCGAGCTCGATGGCGACGATCTGCAAGTCCGCTTGCAGGCCAAGCCTGGCTGGGCTGCGGCGCAAGGGCGTGCGTGCGTCGTCGTGCTTTCGACCGAACTGGCGCCGGAATTGGTTCTCGAAGGCTTGGCCCGCGAACTGGTGCACGCGATTCAAACCCGCCGCCGCGAATTGAACTGCGAATACACCGGCCGCATCGAAGTGTTCATCGAAACCGACTCGGCCGAATTGACTGGCGCGATCGAGCAATTCCGCGACTACATTTGCGGCGAAACGCTGGCCGTGAGCTCGAGCGAAACAATTCCGCCGGGCGCCGATGCCAGCGAACTGGCAATCGGCGAATACCGCGCCCGGCTGTTCGTCAAAATCGTATAACACCGAAGCCCGCAGCGCTAGCAAGGGAATTGCGAAACGTCGCGTCGTCGTGTGCCACTGGCAAGCGCAGTCTGCCAGTGCGTTTGGCGAGTTCGGGCGGCGCTTGCTTGATGCGAATTGGAAGACTACGTACGCCTTGGACTTCACGGACAAGATTACCTAACCAATTCAACCCGCGACTGCGCGCCCACTGGCCGACTGCGCTGGCCAGTGGCACACCGGTGAATTTGGAAGAGCCAATTAACCCACGGCACGTCATGTCCCTGTTCCGCTTCCAGCCTCGCCGACCATTGCGTTTGGTGGTGTTGATCTCCGGCGGCGGGACGACGCTGCGCAACCTGCTCGAGAAGATCACCGCCGGCGAGCTAGATGCGGAAATCCTGCACGTGATTTCGAGCAACGGCAGCGCTGGAGGATTGCGTTTCGCCGAGGAGGCCCGCGTTCCGGCCGATGTGATCCAGCGGAGCAGTTTTGTGTCGATCGAAGCATACAGCGCAGTGGTGTTCGACGCCTGCCGCGCGGCCGATCCCGATCTTGTGGTGATGGGCGGATTCTTGAAGCTGCTCGTGATCCCGCCCGATTTCGAAAACCGCGTGCTGAATATCCATCCGGCGCTGATTCCCGCGTTTTGCGGCAAAGGCTTTTACGGCCATCGCGTGCACGAGGCGGTATTGGCGTATGGTGCAAAACTGAGCGGCTGCACGGTCCATTTTGTCGACAATCGCTACGATCACGGACCGATCCTATTGCAGCGCGCGGTGCCCGTGCTCGACGACGATTCACCCCAAACGCTGGCGGCCCGGGTGTTCGAAGCCGAATGCGACGCGTATCCCGAGGCGCTGCGGCTTATCGGTGAAGGCCGCGTCGAGATCGACGGGCGAATGGTCCGCCTGCGGCCGTGAGCGCGAAAGCGCGGGGCCGGTGATCCTCAAATCGCGAAACCGCGAGCGGGAAGCCGGCCGCCGTTGGACATGGATGCTCGCTTGCGGTTTCGCGCGTCACCCATCGCTATTCGACCGGCTTCACCGTCACCGCCGGTGGCTCGACGAAGTCGTCGGCCAATCGGGCGATCTGGTCGGGCTGCATTTCGCCGTCTTGAATCCAGAAGCGATAGGCCACGCGAAGCGGCTTGTCTTTCGTCATCGTGTAGACGAAATACGAACCGAAGCGGCCATAAGAGCGTTCGCTATATCGAGCGTCTTTCGGATTGCTCGGGCGGTCGATGAGGGCGGCCGTGTAGCGCTTTTCGCCGAGCACGAAGCACATCCCCTTCCAGGGCAAATTCGTCGTTTTCGGATCGTTGCGGCCGCTCCAGTTGCGGTTTTCATCCAACTTGCCGACGCCGTCGGGCCGCACGAAATAGGTCTGCTTCGAGGTTTTCGCGGCAACTTCGTTCGGAGCGCGGAAATGAAAGCCCGCATGCTGCGGATCGCCGTCGAGCTTCACAGGGCCGTCGGCCGTCGTGAGCGTCGAAGCGAAATCGATCAGCGTTCCACCGGGAACGTTGTACACCGTCATCTCCCGGCGCTCGTGGGCGAACACTTCTTTCTTCTCGCCATGCCAATCGATGGCCAGCAGTTGCCGGCCGAGAACGGGGCCGGCCTCGGTGTCCAAAAACCCTTCATGCGATTCATAACTGTCGCCAAGGCATTGCCACGTGTCGGCATGCTTCAGGTCGTCCGGTTCGCCGTAGGTGATCCGATTGAAACCGTAGAACAGGCCGCGATGGTGCGTGTCCTGTCCGCCCGGACCCTTGGTGAGCAGAATCTTTCCCGTGGAATCGAAAACGTGGTGATAGGGTTTGTACGTTCGCTGATGGCTCGCCTTCGTCGAATCGTCGAGGGCGTGATACATGTACTGCATCACGGGCCGGCCAGCGAGCGTGAGCAGCATGTGAGCGCCGGGCGTGTCTTTCCAATGAAAACCTTGGTCTGAAGGCATCAGGCCGGCCGTGAATGGGGTCGCACCGGCGGGAAAGATCTCGGCAACGAAGCGGGCCGATGCGCCGGCTTTGAGTTGCGGCAGAATGAAATCCAGTTCCCGCTGCGTGGCCCCGTGTGCCGCGGCGTGTTCCGAAGCGTTCAACCGTGGCGGGCCAAGCTGCGCTGGGATCTCTTTCTGATCGCTACCGACGAGTTTTACGACCGTCGACGTTTGGAATTCGGCCGGAACCGCAAGCAAGACCGCCACCGGGGTGTCCGTCCGGTCATGTTTGCCGGCCTCGACCGTCAGATCGAATTTCGCACTGCGCGGCGAGTCGGCCATCGCATGGCGAGCGATTGCCAGCACAAAAATTGCCGCGGCGGCGAAACAAATAATCCGCTTCATCGAAGTCGATCCGGTTTGATGTTAAATCGGCGGAAATTAGCGGCGATTCAATTGCATCAGCAATTGCAGCACATACCAGAACAGCAGCGCGACGGCGGCAAACAGCGCCAGCGAGGCCGCGACGTGCTGCCCGATGCGGTAGTGGTGCATCACGTTCGACGTGTCGTAGAGAATGTAGCCGCAGGCAAACGCGATCATCGCCACGGTGAACGGGATTCCGATATTATGGCCGCTCAGGCACGCCCAGCCGATAATCACCATGGCCGCGATTCCGCCGATCATCAAAATGCCGCGCAGATAAGAAAAATCGTGGCCCGAGATAAACACGATTGCCGTCAATGCTCCGACCAAGAGCGCGGTGATCCAGCCGGCCGTGAAAATCAGGTTCGGCGAATAATGCTCGGCCACCATCAACAGCGGCAGGAATATAACCGCTTCGCCGACGACATATAGCACCAGCCCCGCGTATTGCCTCGGCACGGAGGTGCTCGATTGGGCCCAACTGTTGGCGACGTAGCTGATGCCCATGAACGCTCCGAGCACGATCAGCCAACTGTACCGGCTGGAAAACATCAGTTGCACGAGGTCGGGAGCAAACGGTGCCCGGATCAGAATCGCTTCCAGGCCGATGAATGCAGCCACGGCCCCGGCGAGATGCAAGTAGGTCTTGCGGATGAAATCGGCGCGCTCGTCGGCGGCCGCCTGCCAGGCAAGCGTTCCCCACGGCGAACGATACGGATTGTCGGCGGAACTCATGGCGAAAACCTTTCGAATAGAGCGGATGGCAAAGAGTTTGTTTGGCGACGTTATTGTTACTGGGCAAAATCGCGATAAACGGCCGATTGCTACAGCATTTAGCGTAGGAAGGCACCGCTAGTGCGTCAACCATTTGCGGATGGATCAAGTGTACCATATGGGGGCGAGGTGCGGCGGCTGTCGCCTTTTGCGGGACTGTCCCCTTTTGCGGAGTCGGGGACTGTCCCCCTCTGCCTCGGAGCAAAAGGGGACCGTCCCCTCTGCCTCCCCCCTCTCCCTTCCGTGCCCCGGAGCCACGAGCCACCAAACGCCAGGGGGTTTGACATTGCCGCGCCGATTCGCAATCCTCTGCGGTTTCGGGAGATTCACCGGCCGGTCTGGCCAGCCGTGGCCTGCAAGGAGATGCAAACGGTGCGACGGAGCGAAGTGGAAGCGTTGGCAATCGGCCTCATGCGGCAGCACGGCCTCGAACGTTGGCAGTTCGCCTTCAATCGCCGCAAGCGCAGCCTCGGGCTATGTCGCTATACCTTGCGGCGGATCGAACTGTCGAGCCATTTCGCGCTCGCTCACGACGAAGTGGAAGTGCGCGACGTGATCCTGCACGAAATCGCGCATGCCTTGGCGGGCCATGCCGCCGCCCATGGCCCACGGTGGAAATCGATTTGCCAGACCATCGGAGCCCGGCCCGAGCGCTGCAGCGTTGCTCGCATGCCGCCGGGCCGCTGGCGAGCGACGTGTCCGGCGTGCAGCGACGAATTCAGTCGCTTCCGCCGCCCCATGCGAAATCGAGTCTACTCCTGCCCCAAGTGCGGCCCGGCAAACGGCAAGCTGTCGTTTCGAACAAATCCGTAGGTCAGGCTTTCCGGCCTGACCTCGGCCCCGCCGTCATTGCGGCTGCCTCGGCCATCCAGGTATGCTCGATGAGTTCCGAGATCGATCCGCGCCGCCGAGCCATGCATGATGGAAAAAAGCGACGAGAAAAGAGTAGCCATCGTCACCGGCGGCGGGCGGAAGCGGCTCGGCTCGTTTGTCGTCGATGCGCTCGCCGAACGGGGCTATTCACTCACCGTGCACTATTTAAGTGCCGCGACTGAGACGGAAGCGGCCGTCGCGGCAATGAATGCCAGTGGCAAGACGGCAATTGCCGTGCGGGCCGACCTTAGCGACGAACAGGCCGTCGCCGGGCTCGTCGAGCAAACACTCGATCGGTTCGGCCGCGTCGATGCGCTCGTGAATTGTGCGGCCATCTGGGAGCGGAAGCCGCTCGAACAGACGACCGCAGCCGACGTTCGCCGGCATTTCGAAATCAACGCGCTGGGTACGTTTCTCTGCTGCCAGCATGTCGGTTTGGCGATGGTTCGACAGGACGAGGGGGGCTCGATCGTTACATTTGGCGATTGGGCCGAAGCGCGACCTTATCGCAATTACTCAGCCTACTTTGCGTCAAAAGGAGCGATCGTCGGCATCACGCGGTCGCTGGCGGTCGAGCTGGCGTCGCGTAATCCGCGCGTGCGGGTGAATTGTATCCTGCCCGGGCCGGTGCTTCTCCCCGCCGACTTGCCCGAGGCCGACCGACGGCGGGCGATCTACGGAACGCTTGTGAAGCGGGAAGGCCGGCCGGCAAACATCGTGCAGGCCGTGCTGCATTTTATCGACAACGACTTCGTGACCGGCGCATGCCTGCCGGTCGACGGCGGCCGCACCTTATTTTCCGACGACGAATGATCGCCCTCATGCATCCCGCGCTGGCAGCCTTGCAGCAGCGATTCCCGCTCGCCACGAGCCGCGTACAGATCGCCGATTGGCAGTTTGAATTATCGCGGCCGGCCAATCCCGACGACCTGATTTCCGAGCCTGATTTCGATCGCGACGGACGATTGCCCTATTGGGCGGAGCTTTGGCCGAGCGCGACGGCGATGGCCGAACGAATTGCCGCTGAAAAGGGACGCGGCCGCCGGCTGTTGGAGCTTGGTTGCGGGCTGGGCCTGGTAACGCTGGCGGCAATTCGGGCTGGGTTTGAGGTCGTGGCCACGGATTATTACGACGAGGCGCTGGCGTTTACCGAAGCGAATGCGCTTCGCAACGGACTCGCAACGCCGGCGACACGGCTAGTGGATTGGCGGCGATTTCCCGCCGGCCTGGGCCGGTTCGATTTGGTCGTCGCATCGGATGTGTTGTTCGAGAAGCCGAATATCCCGTTGGTGGTGGCGGCATTCCTGCGGTCGATTCTTCCCGGTGGAGAAGGCTGGCTCACCGATCCGGGGCGTCCGCCCGCGGCAGCCTTTGCGGCCGAATGCAATTCTCAGGGGTTGCGAATCGTTGCGAAGCGCCAACTCCCAGTGGTGAAGCCCGGCAATTCCGAAAGGCCCGCGGCGCGGCAGATGATCGACTTCCACGAATTGGCGTTGCCGCAGTCATCCGCGGATGCTTAGCAAGAATTTTGCAAGCGCACAGGCATAACGCACTCCTGAGATATTCGCGAATCAAACTGCGTCCAGCACGCAAGAAACAATAGCTTCGTCAACGTAGCAGGCACACTCCGTGTGCCGTCTGCGCTCCGCGGTGCGTTGCGCATAGAGCAGCGGCATACGGAGTGAATGCGATTCTTTTCAGGTTTTGACAAGCCGCAGGCGCCGACGGTGAAAAACGATCTCGTAAATTCGCTCAGGGTCGACTCCGAAGCGGTTGCATGACAAAAAGGTCGTTTCAAAAAAATGGACGAAATCGAAAAATCACAGCCACTCCGTGTGCCGTCTGCGCTCCGCGGTGCGTTGCGCGTAGAGCAGGGCAGACGGCACACGGAGTGTGCCTGCTACGTTGGAAGGCGCAATTGCGGAACGCGATCGACCGTAAATCCGCAGCCCCGCTTCCGGGGAAACTAACTTGGATCGCGTATAAAAGAAGCGGCGCGTTGGTGGGCAAAGCGATCGCGCCGAAACAATAGCTTCGTCAACGTAGCAGGCACACGGAGTGTGCCTGCTACGTCGGAAGGCGCAATTGCCGAACGGTCTCAGAAGCGATCGTTTGCCGCGCATACCGCGCGAATGACGCAGGCTTTTCGTCATTTTTTAGGGAAAAACGGGCTTGTCGCTGTGTGGCGCGCCTTTTGCTCCACTCCCATATCATCGTGAAATAATGAATCCCATCCACGAGATGATTGCAAAGGAGATTTTATCATGTCAGGTAAAACCGATGAAATGAAGGGGCGTGTGAAAGAGGCCGCTGGCGCCATGACGGATGATGATCGCTTGCGGAAAGAAGGCAAAACCGATCAGGCGGTCGGCAAGACCAAGCAAGCCGTCGACAAGGTGGCCGACAAAACCAACGAAGCAATCGACAAGGCGACCAACCGCAAATAACGCGGCGCGCGGCTCAAGCTTTCACGCTGGACCGATCGCGAAACCGCAAACTTTCAGGAGATCAATCATGCCATTCGTTGCAATTCTACCTGTCGCCGCCGCAGGCTACTCGCTGATTTATCTTCTGGGTGGCGGCGGATTGTTCGGAGCTTTTGTGATCTTCATCATCGCCAAGATGATGGGCCGATAGGGGCAAATCCTCGCTTACACAAGACGGTAGCCGGATCGATCGCCTCGGCGCTGGGGCGATCGGCCGGCGGCCGTCATAAGCTAATTTTTCTCTTCGTCCTTCTTGGCGCCGGATCTTGCTGGATTGCTCTGCACGTTTTCCGTTGTCTTTGAATCCGGCATTTTGGTTTCCCCGGCAGTTCCGGCGGCTTTCGCTGTAGCCTTTTTGGTCGCGGCAGTCTCTTGGAGCCAGCGGGCCCGGAGATGATTGCCGTGGCGCTGCGGCGAATCGTCGGCCGCATAAAGCTTGATCGCGTCGCCGAGGCGGCCGGCGGCTTCGTAGCTGCGGGCCAAATTATAGCGAGCGCCGTCGTTCCAGGGCCCCCCGTGCGGCCAAACGTCGAGCGTCAGGTTTTTGAAATACTCTTCGGCCGTTTCGTATTCGTGCTCGTCGAAACTGATCAGGCCGAGCCAATAGGTTGCATCCTGCTTGCGGCGGAGCATGGCCGCGGCATAGCGTTGCACCGGCGGCCGTTGGTTCGGCTCGCGAAAATCGTTGACGAGTTCTTGCACCCATTCGCCGATCTGATCGTCGCCGGGGCGGCATTCGATATAAAAGTGCTTCGCGCCCCGCTCGCCGCCATATTCGCCGCGGAATTGCAACAGCCGGCCGACCCATAGCGGAAAGAACACTTTCAACGGCCGCTTCGAACGCGCGGCCCGCCGTTGGTCTCGTTCCTCTTTCGTTTCCTTGTCGGGCCGCTTGGCTTCGTCGGCAGCCATTTCCGTATCGCCTTCTTTCATGGCTTCGTTGAAGGCTTCCTCTTGCGCGCCGGGATCCTGCACGCGCCGGTCGCCATGATATGCCGGCAGCAAGAACGGCGACTCCTCCATCACGAAAACATCCTTCACTCCCTGCGGCGCCTGCGCGTCGGCCGATCGCAGCGCGAGCACTTCGTAGGGCCAAGTCCAAAGCTTCGGTTCCGACTTTAACCGCGATACCTTCTTGAGCCGGGCCGCCGTTTCCACCGGCGAACTGCTCAACACCAACCGTTCCGAGCCGGCCAATTGCATTTCGAGAATTTTCATCCGCCGGGCCAAATAGTCGGGCGAGGCTTCGATGAGCGCGACGGCTTGCTTCGCCTCCGCCGCTTTGACCGGATAATGGTGCGATTCGTCCAAGTCCAAGTGATCGAGCACCGCCGGTTTGTCGCAGGCCTCGGCGAGAGTGGCGATCCCTTTGCCGCCGGGCCCGGGAATCGGCAACCCCAAAGACGAATCGAAAAGATAGAGTTCTTCTCCGTCGCCATTCTTATGCAACAGGGCCGGCAGCCAAGGGCGGAATTGATCCGGATGATCGGGATCCGGCACCGCCAGCAGCACGACGTCGAGCCCCTGCTGGCGAGCCAGCAGCGTGAAAATCCAGGAGCGTTGCAAGCCGGTGCCATAGCCGAGCATCAAAATATCGCCGACCGAATGGCGGCCGAGCACCAGCGGCGTGATGTCGACTTGCTTTTTCTCGGCGGCATGCGGCTGGGGCTCGACGAGTTGGATATTGCGCACCGTCCAATCGAACAGCTTCTCGGCCGTCGAAAGATCGTCGAGCTTGTCGCCGCGGTTGGCATTCGAGATATCGCGGAGCCACGTGGCCTCCTTCAAGAAATCGCCGTCCATCTCATGGTTGAACAAGTCGTCGGGCAATTGGGCCACCCACGGGCTATCGGCATAGCGCTTCGGCAGCGTGGTGTCCATGAAGGGATCGGGCTTCCAATCCACGTTGAACTTTTGCAAATGCACCCACTGATTCAGACGATCGACCACCTGATCGAGGGCAACCTGCTGGTCGAACTCCTCGAGATTGCCGAGGATGTGGATCGCGTTGCGCAACACCGGTTCGCGAAATTCGGCCGAGTTCACCATGCCGGAGGCTGGCGCATTGGCATCGGTCGCCGAATCGACCGTCGCTTTGACCGCGATCAGCTTTAAAACGGCAATCGAGACGATCACCAATCCGACGATTCCGATGGCGTAAAAGAGACGCCGAATGGGTAAAGTAGACGTTGTCACGAAAATAACTCCTCGTGGCTCAAGCCTATAGCGTTCCGGCTGAAGCAGCCGCCCGAACGCGCAGCACGTTTTCCAGAAACTGCTCGAAGCGATCGAGCGGAATCATATTCGGCCCGTCGCTCGGCGAGCGATCGGGATCGGGATGAGTTTCACAAAACAGGCCGTCGATGCCGATAGCGGCCGCGGCTCGGGCGAGCGGTTCGATCATCGCCCGATTGCCGCCGGTGGCATTGCCAAGCCCGCCCGGCTCTTGCACGCTATGCGTGGCGTCGAACACCACGGGCACGCCGAGGGCTTGCATCTGCGGGATGGCCCGCATGTCGTTTACCAGTCGGCCGTAGCCGAAAAACGTTCCCCGTTCGCAAAGCAACACATTCTCACAGCCGGCAGAAGCCAGTTTGTCGACAACGTGCCGCATGTCGCCAGGCGCCAGAAACTGGGCCTTCTTCACATGCACGGCCCGGCCGGTGCGCGCCGCGGCGACGAGCAGATCGGTTTGCCGGCACAAAAAGGCCGGGATTTGCAACAGGTCGCAAACTTCCGCCACCGGGGCCGCTTGATACGATTCGTGAATGTCGGTGACGACCGGCAAGCCGGTTTCCTCTTTCACATGCCGCAGAACGGCCAGGCCCGGCTCCAGCCCCTGACCGCGAAACGAGGCCGTGCTCGTGCGGTTGGCCTTGTCGAACGAGGCCTTGAACACAAGCCGCACAGGCTTGCCGGCAGTGATTTCTTTCAGCCGCCGCGCGATCGAAAGCGTCAGCGATTCGCTTTCGATCACACACGGACCGGCGATCAGCAACAGCGGTTCGCCGCGGCCGCATCGATAAGGGCCGATCGTAGCAGGATTGTTGGGCAAGGGGAGGAAGGGTGAGGGTGAGGGGTCAGGAAAGCATACTAGCCCGAAGCGTTAGCGAGGACGGAAAGGGTAAGGTTGAGGGTAAGGTTGAGGGTAAGGTTGAGGGTGAGGTTGAGGTTGAGGTTGAGGGTGAGGGTGAGGGTGGGGGTGAGGGTGAGGGGTCAGGAAAGCATACTAGCCCGAAGCGTTAGCGAGGGACGAACCGCCATGGTGCGCTGCATCGCTGGCGCTTCGGGCTAGTATCGCTCCCTTGCTAGCGCGTCGGGCTCGTGTCATTGCCTCGCCGGCGCTTCGGCGTTGTGCGCTGTTGTCATGCGGCGTCGGTGGAGTGGGGACGGGCGTTTTTCGCGGGCCAGCTTGGGGGCACGACCAGCGTCAGCCGGTTCGGTTCGATCTGCACGTCGAGCGGCAAAAACCCGCTGGCGTCGCCATCGAGTTCGTAGGGCACCACGCCATCCGATTCGATCCGCAGCCGCCGCACCCGGCGGACCGTGCAGTCGGGCAATTGGCGATGCTGCTGCAACAGCAAATTCCCTAAATACCAAAGTCCATGAAACAACGAACCCCGCCGAAATGTGCACAGATCCAATTGTCCATCGTCGGCCTGCGCTTCGGGAACAAACCGCAGCCCCAGAGCATAGCGCGGAACATTCACGATAAAGGCAAAACGGGCATCGATCGTCGTCCAGTTGCCAACGGCCGCCGATCCGGCCCCGCCGGGATTAGCCAATTCGTAGCTGATCCGCATCTCGGGATATTCATAACTACGGATCGATTCCCAGATGGGTTTTAAATAATTCAGCCGGGTGATGTGGCCGTCGCGTTCCAGATGCACGCGGCGGACGACTTCGGCATCGAACCCGCAGCCGATCATGATCGCAAACAGGCGGCCCGAGGCATTGCCCACATCGTGTTGGATGGTCGTGCCGGCGGCGATCACCTCGGCTAGTTCTTCCGGCTCCCGGGGCATATCGAGGTAGCGAGCCAGCAGATTTTCAGTGCCCAGCGGGAACAGGGCGATGGGAATGCCCGACGCGGTGCGGTTGAGAGTTTCGGCGGCCGTGCCGTCGCCCCCGGCGGAAACCACGGCCCGCAACCGGCCCGCCTGCTGCAATTCGTCGGCGTGCTGACCGATTTCCGAGCGGTCGGTAACCAGCCGGCCCTTCAGCCGCCAGCGGGCGAGCGCCGCCACCAATCGGTCGAGCCGATGATGGGCCGGCCCGGCGCCGGCTTTGGGATTGGTGAGGATCAGCACCTGATCGGCGTCGGGCGGAAAACGGGTTGGCTGGCCGGAATTCATCTCGCTCGGATCCTTCTGAGTCGATCGGGTTAGCGTCTTACAGTTCGATTTTTCTGCAAAATGTCGCGACGTTTTAAAATCCTGCGCGTGTGCCACTGGCTCTGCCAGTGTCTTTGTTGAGGAACATGTCAAAAACGCAGTTCGCACGGGCAGAGCCGGTGGCACGCGAGCGTACACCGTCCGCCTTTTCCTTTCGCCCCATTTTGAGACGAAATTGATGGCATCGGAAGCGCGTCCCCCTGGAAACTCCGGTTGCTCGATTCTGCAATGCAGAATTCGCCAATCTGTAGCGAACTGAGGCTGCGACGGAAAGGTCGATTTCGGGCAATGCAGCGGTGCAATCCTATGCCATAAGTCGTTTCATGACAATCATCTTTGAACGAAGTTATTTGTCTTTGTTTGAAGCTGAATCGATTCGGCACGGTCGTTGCAATAGCGACGATGCAACTTTTCGGCCGACCGCATTCGTGGCCGGCCCAATGGATAGGTTTCGATGGGCGGATTCTGCTGTTGCGATTGCGGATAGCAGATTTAGTTCGCTGGCCCGCGGGGTCTCTGACGACAACTTTCGCAGGATGGTAGCCTTGCCCCTGGCCATCCCGCAAAGCCAACGTGGAGTTGGCACGTCAGGGACCCCGATTTTTTTTTGCGCGAACGCGCGAAACCGCAAGCGAGCTTGTCTATCGATGAAGATGGAATTTCTTTGCGGTCGCTCGGGCAAAAATTCTATGCCCGGCGCCGGTGAATCGCTGCGCCGCACAAGGCCAAAGCGCCGCAAGCCGCAAGAACCAAGCCGGAAGGCTCGGGCACAACCGCGAATTGACTGTTATGGTTGACGACGGCCCAAACGTCGTGGTCGTAGACATCGACACCGTAGCTGCCGAGAAAATTTCCGATGTTGGCGTCGGTAATATCGTGCTCGGAAGCAAAGGTTGCCCAAGAACTCTGCACGTCTAAATACACGTCGCCGGGCAGGCCGGCGCCGAAATCACCGGTCGTGGAATTTTGCCACAATCCGTTGCTAGGGTTCAACCAAGCAAGATAAATCCGACCTTCGGCAGCCAACTGGCTCTCATTTCCACCCAAGGTGGCCGTGCTATACCGCAGTTGCAGCGCGAACGGATCGGTTTGCACATTGCTGCCGCTTGCATCACGACCGTTCCGGCGTTAATCAGCAGCCCGTCTCCGAGCGCTGCGACGGATTCCCTGAAGGTGCCGCTGAAGAAGAGTGTGCCGGTCCCATCTTTACTGAGCGCTCCCTCTCCCGTGACCGCTCCCGAGTAGGTTCCATTTGATGACTGCTGGAAATCGACCCCAGAAGAGATGCTTGTCAAATTAATATTGCCTTGCAGCGAATTCGTATTGCCGATGATCGTGGCGTAGCTATCGAGCGTCGTCCCGCCGGAGTATGAGTTCGAGCCCGAAAGTTCGATCAATCCCGAAGCGGTTAGGCCTCCGGGCCCGCTGAAACTGCCGGAGAAGGTGACAACGTCATATTCGGCCGCCTCTGAAATGAACGTCGCCCCGCCTGAAGATATCGTGCTTCTTGCGGGATCGTAATACTGCCCGATGGCGTCGGATTCACGGAAAGGACGCCGTTATTGAAATTGAGCGGGGTCGACGCGGAACTGAGGGACGCGGCGCCGGTTATACCGATCAAGCCGCCGTCGGCATTGGTCGAGCCCATGTATGAGTTGTTGCCGTACAGGCCGAACGCACCGGAAGTGATCGTAATATTGCCGTTTCCGCTGAGATTACCCTCGAGCGCTCCGCCCGAGATTCCGCCCACGGGAAGATTGAAGCCATTTAGATTGACGGTGTTGGTAATTTCGAGGCCGCCAATTTCCGATTCGTTCGAGGATGTCCACGTTTGCGATGCCCCCAGCACGATCGGCGTCGCGACGGTTTGCACGTTGAGGTTCGTCGGGCCGACCGAAATCCCCCCGGTGCCCACGGTAAGCTGATTCCCGCCGACCGTGAACGACGGCGTGGAATTGGCAAAGCTGATTGAATCCACGCTCCACGGCGTGTCGACGTTCGGCGAAAGCTGCGTCGAGCCCGAGAAGGTGAGATCGGCCGTGCCGTTGTTCGCCGGAACGACGGCGGTGGACCAGTTTGCGGCCGTCGAGAAGTTGCTGTTCGCGCCCAGCCCGACCCACGTTTGAGCCAAATCGGCCAATGTCACCGAGGGCGCGACGCCGCCGATCAGGAGCGAGACCATCGCCAGCGCGACGCGAAATCGGCCCAAAGCTCGAAAAGAACAGTGAGACAACTCGGCTGGCGGCTTCGATATCCTTTGATTCATTAGCGACTCCTGCGACCTCGATGAGTCCGCGCGAACGCAGCGGACGATTCAGCAATGGGGCCTGGGGTTCCCCCCAGAACCGGTGGCTAGCGACCGTCAGCCTAACAATCGCGTAGGAAGATCGCAACGATTATTTCAAGATCGATTTTTTCGCGAGATCTGAGCGTTCTCAACGCGAAAAGAGGTGGGGGGCGCAGTGCAGATTTCTTCACCCCCCGCCCGACGAACGCTGGCGGCAATTCGCGACCTAAGGCTTCGCCAGCATCAGCGGGCTGTGGATGACCAAGAAATTTTTTTGGCCCGCGCCGGCTGCAAACGCCACCGTCACGCTGCGCCGCGGCCCGGTTCCGCTGGCCACAAGGATTTTCCCCAGGCCGTATTCGGGATGCTGGACAAGCAGGCCGGCGACAAATTCGTCGGGAGCCGTCTGCCGGCGCACGGCGGCTTGCCCCGCGCCGGCCGCGCTCTGCGGCTCGGCCAGCGCCGCGGCCGTCGTGAGCTTCGGACGCGGCGGATCGACCGTCGCGGCATCCCGTGCCGGTTCGCCCCGTTCGTCCGCTCGAGGATGCAACTCGCGTGCGGTTTCGCGCGTCGTCGAATTGCTCATCGATCGGCTCAACCGCTCCAACTCGACAGGATCGAAATCGATTGACTCGCGTATCGCCGCCTCTTGCATCGCCGCTAGCCGCTCCAGTCCTTCCGGGCTTAGTTGCGGGCGAACGTGTTCGGCGAATAGCCGCTCCGTCATTTCCAATTCCTCGTGCGGCAGTTCCATCAGAAACTGGCTCGGAACCGCATAGCGGCTCTGGCCGCGAAACTCCCGCTGCCGAGCCAAGCTGAGCTGCAGTTCCTCCCGGGCTCGGGTGATGGCGACGAACAATAGCCGCCGCTCCTCTTCCAAGGCTGCTCCGTCTTCCTTGCTGCGTTCGTGGGGCAACAGGCCCTCTTCGACCGCGATCACGAACACGACCGGAAATTCGAGCCCCTTCGCCGCGTGCATTGTCATCAGCGTCACGCGGTCGTCGTCCACCTCCCAGGCGTCGGTGTCGTTCACCAGGCAGGCTTGCTCCAAAAAGCTTTCGAGCTGATCGAGCCCCGGATTGCGCTCGTCGAATTCGCGGGCGGCGGTCAAAAGTTCTTCGACATTCGCCAGCCGTTCCTGATCGTCGGCATCGTCGGATTCGCTGAGCATCGCGCGATAGCCGGTTTCATCGAGCACGGCGGCGATGATCTCTTCCACCGGCCCGGAGCGGGCGAGCGACAGGCGATCGACGATGGCGACGAATTTTGCCACGGCCACTGCCGCCCGCTTCGTCAGCCCTTCGATCAGCCCAGCCTCCCGGGCCGCGTCGAGCATGCTCTTGCCGCGCCGCGAGCCGTATTCGGCGATGCGGCCCACCGTGGATTTGCCGATGCCGCGGGCCGGGGTGTTGATGATCCGCGTCAGGGCCACGCGATCGCGCGGATTGTTGAGCAAATGCAAATACGCCAACACATCCTTGATTTCTTTGCGTTGGTAGAACTCGAGCCCGTTGACCATCTGATACGGAACCGCATATTCGCGCAGGGCGAATTCGAGATTGCGCGACAGGGCGTTGGTGCGGTAGAAGATCGCGAAATCACGCGGCCGCCGCCGGCCGGCTTGCACCTCGGTGGCAATCCGAGCGGCGATCGAATCGGCCTCGACGCGGTTGTTCAAATACTTCACCAGCCGGACCTGCGAACCCTCTTCGTTCTCCGTGAACAGGCTCTTTGGCTTGCGGCGGCGATTGTGGCAGATCAGTTGATCGGCCACGCGCAGGATCCGCTGCGTGCTGCGATAGTTCTGCTCCAGCCGCACCACCTGCACGCTCGGAAAATCTTTCTCGAACTCCATGATATTGTTCAAATTCGCCCCGCGCCAGCCGTAAATCGATTGATCCGGATCGCCCGTCACGGCCAGATTCGGTTGATCGACCGACAATGCCCGAACGATCGCATACTGCGCCAAATTCGTGTCTTGATATTCGTCGACCATGATGAAGCGGTAGCGGCCATCGAGCGTGCGGCGGAGCTCGGGATTCTCGGTCAACAGCGTCACGACGTGCAGCAGCAAGTCGTCGAAATCAACGGCCGAATCGGCCATCAAGCGGGCCTGATAGGCCGGATAAACCCGGGCCACGATCTTGCCGATCGCGCTGCCGGCTTGCGGCTCGTAGCGATCGGGGGGGATCAGATGGTTCTTGGCCCAACTGATGGCTGCCTGCAGCCGCTCCGGCGTGACGTGCGTCAGATCGACGCCAAGTTCTTCCACGACATCGCGCAACACTTTGCGGCTATCGTCGGTGTCGTAGATCGTGAAATTCTCGCCCAGGCCGACCGAAGGAGCATATTGCCGCAAGAGCCGGGCGCAGAAGCGGTGGAAGGTGCTCATCCACACCTTCGCATGCGGCGCGAGTTCGGTCAGGCGGCGGCGCATTTCGTCGGCCGCTTTGTTGGTGAACGTGAGGGCGAGAATCTGATAATCCGGCACGCCTTGGGCCAGCAGATGCGCGATCCGATGCGTGATGACGCGCGTCTTCCCGCTCCCCGGCCCGGCGAGAATCAACAGCGGCCCCTCGACATGCACCACCGCCTCCCGCTGCGGCGGATTCAGATTTTCCAATAGATGATCCAAGGCGTTCGGCTCCTCCGTGCGGTCGCGCGGGCATGTTGCCGCGGAATTCGGTGAATTCCAATGGACGGCGGCAGCGGCTAGATTTTCACGAATCCAGCGATGCGTGAAACCATGAATTATACGGAGCTGCCGTCCCGAGGGTCAGGCCTCAAAGATCAGGTTACCGGAGCCGAAGCATGGCCGCCGCGACGTTCGGCGCGAGCGTCTTTTCCTTCCTCGCCTCTCGTCCCTCGCACCTCGCCCCTTTGCACTTCCTCGGCCAGCGCCGCGTAGTCTTCAGCGCCGTGCGAATCGGGGGCGTATTGGAAGATTGATTGGCCGAAGCTGGGGGCTTCGGCGAGGCGGATGTTGCGGCGGATACGGGTTGAAAACAGGCGCACGTCGGCCCATGGCGCCCGCTTGCCGCGCTGAGCTTCAAAAAACGCTTCCACGTCGCGGCCCACTTCGCCCGCCAGGCGAGTGCCCGATTCGTACAGGCAGAACACGATCCCGCTCAGCCGCAACCGATCGTTGATTCGCCGGGCTACGAGATCGATCGTTTCCAAGAGTTTGCTCAATCCGTGCAGGGCGAGGAAATGCGGCTGAAGCGGCAAGAAAACTTCTTCCACCGCGGCCAGTGCGTTCAACGTGAGAATGCCCAGCGAAGGCGGGCAGTCGATGAGCAAAAAATCGAGCGGCGGGATGTCGTGAAAGAATGGGGACTGGCTCCGAGCAAGCGGCGGTTGGCCCCGCGGCCGCAGCTCGTCGGGAGGCGCCTGTCCCCATTCTTTTACTTCGGTGGATTGGGCGTCTTCCAGCAGCTTATCGCGCAAGACCACTTCGCGCCCCACGACGCCGACCAATTCCACTTCCGCGGCCGCCAGATCGATATGCGAGCCGACGACCCACAGGTTGTCGCTCACCTTGCGCCGCGCTTCGGCGATCGAGGCGTTGCCGGTGAGCACATCGTAGATCGACGGCACCGCCGGATCGGGCGGCAGGCCGAGATGCAGCGTGGCGTGGGCT
Source organism: Pirellulales bacterium (assembly GCA_036267355.1). Classification (NCBI taxonomy): domain Bacteria; kingdom Pseudomonadati; phylum Planctomycetota; class Planctomycetia; order Pirellulales; species Pirellulales bacterium. The sequence goes on from DATAWG010000036.1 coordinate 41,039, forward strand.
TGCGGATCGAGGTCCATGAGCATCACGCGATGGCCCTGCGCTGCAAGGGCGGCGCTGAGATTGACGGCCGTCGTCGTCTTGCCGACGCCCCCTTTCTGATTCAACACGGCGATCGAGCGCATGGCGGAAATCCTTTTCATCGCACACGGTGTTTCTCGAAACGGAGAGACGCTGACCGAACTCGAAGCGAGCGGATTATAGGCCCCGCGAACGCAAACGTCCTAGTCCATCCGCTTCATGCGCTGGATCCGCACATCGCTGACGCTAGCGTAGTATCTGCGACATAGCGAGCATTTATGAAACACGCCGCGCCGGCTTCTTTTCTCACCACCGAGTCACCGCGAACACCGAGATGAAAAAGCCGAGCCGAAGGGATGATGCGTTTCACCGCCCCGTCAGCGTTTTGCTCGTCCATTCGGACGCTTTCTGCTCTTCTCGGTGTTCGCTGTGGCTGTGTGGTTAGCCGCGACGCGGCTCAATCGAATTCGTGTTCCCAGCCGCGGGGGGCAAGCGGCGAACGGGCGCCATCGGCAGCCATCTGCCACAGGCCCGGCTCGGAGATGAAATGGCCGATGTCGGTCAACTCAAGCGGGGCAAGCGGCTGCTCGGCAACGAGCCTGGCCGCGTCGTCCGGAGCGAGGGCTAGAATCAATTCGAAATCCTCGCCGTCGGAAAGAGCATGCTCCAATGGCGTTCTGCCTTCGACTTGCCGGCGAGACAACTCGTGCGCCGCCGGGGCGATTGGCACATGGGCCAAGTCGATCACGGCCCCGCAACGGCTTTCCGCCGCCATGCGCGATAGATCGAGCGACAGGCCGTCGCTGGCGTCGATTCCGGCGTGCAGCCGGCAACGATCGGCCAGCACCAGCGCTTCGTCGACTCTGGGCTCGAAATCCAAATGCTTGCCCAAGATGCTGCCGCCGAACGAGCCGGTCACCAGAATCCGATCGCCGGGCTTCGCCCCGCTGCGCAACAGTGGGCCGGCCGAAGTCGTCTGGCCAATGGCCGTGGTGCTGATCACCAGCGGGCCATCCCAACTATTCGTGTCTCCGCCGGCCACCGCCACTCCGTAGCGCTCAGCAAGTTCGGCCAGCCCCTCGAACAAATCGACCGCCAACTGCCTGCCCCCGCGCCGCGGCAGCGCCACGGCCACGACCATTCCCACCGGCCGGGCCGCCATGGCCGCCAGATCGCTCAAGCTGACGGCCAGCGCCTTGCGGCCCACTCGGTGCGCGGAAACATCCGGCAACTTAAAATCGATTCCCTCGGTGAGCAGATCGACCGTCACGACGCAATCGGCTCGATCGGCCAAATGCAGAATGGCCGCATCGTCGCCGGGCCCGAGCAGCAACTGCGGATGCCGCGCGACGCGCTGGCGAAGCCAAGCGATGAAATCGGATTCCATGGAAGGCTAGAGGCTTGAGGCTATAGGACGCGCCGAGGAGCCCGCAGCGCTAGCAAGGATGGATCGCGTGCGGCCTGTTCGCAGCGCGGGCATAGCCACTTCCTTGCTGGCGCTGCGGGCTCGTGCGAACGCGTCCTACAGGCTGTAGCCTACAGCCTGAAGCCTCCTCGCTACAGGGTGTCGCTGTCGGTGGCGCTGACGAGCGAGCCGGAGCCGAGCGTCTCGCCGGAACCTGCGGCTACGGTGGTTGTGTTGCTGAGGGTGCCGGTGGCTGTGTCGCTGATCGTTGCGGTGACGGTGTAGGTGATGCTGCTGCCGGCCGCCAGATCGACGGTGTCGCTGATATTGCCGGTGCCGCTGGCCGTGAAGCCGGTTGCCCCGGCCGTGCCGACGGCCGCGTACGTTTCAGCCGTGAAGTCGAGGTTCGAGGTCAGCGGGTCGCTGATCAGAGCACCCACGGCGTTGCTGGGGCCGAAGTTGGTGACCGTGACCGTGTAGGTGATCTGCGTGCCCGGAGTCGCCGCACCGGTGGTGTTGGTCGTGCTCGAGCCGCCGTCGTTGTCGGACTTGGCGATCGTCAGAATGACGGTTGGCGTGAGCGTGTCGTTGACCGCGGCCGTGCCGACCGAGCCGGCGCCGAGCGATTCGCCGGCGGGCGGAGCGACGGTGGCGGAGTTGGTGAGCGTGCCGGTGGCGCTGGCCGCGATGTCGGCCGCGACGGTGTAAGTGATCGTGCTGCCGGCGGCAAGCGCCACGGTGTCGTTGATGCTGCCAGTTCCGCTGGCCGTGAAGCCCGTGGCTCCCGTCGTGCCGACGGCGGTGTAGGTGTCGGTCGAAATGTCGGTGTTCGTGGCCAGCAGATCCGCCACCGTCGCACCGGTCACTGCCGTCGTGCCCGTATTGGTGACCGTGATCGTGTAGGTGATTACCGTGCCGGGCGATGCGCTTCCGGTGGCGTTGGTGACGCTCGATCCACCGTCGCTGTCGGTTTTGGTGATTACGAGATCGACCGTGGGCGAAAGCGTGTCGGTGTCGATCGCCGATGGGACGGACGTGTTGCTCAGCACATCGCCCGTGCCGGCGGCAACCGTAGCGGTGTTGCTGAGCGTTCCGCTTGCGCTCGAGCTGATGTCGGCGACGACGGTGTAGGTAATGGTGCTGCCGGCGGCGAGATTCACCGTGTCGTCGATGTCGCCGCTGCTAGAGGCGGTAAAGCCCGTGGCGCCGGCCGTGCCGACGGCGGTGAAGGTGTCGCTCGTCAGATCGGTGTTCGTGGTCAACGTATCGGCGACAACGGCGCCCACGGCATTGCTCGCGCCCGTGTTGCTAACGGTGATCGTGTAGGTGATCACCGAGCCGGGCGCGGCTGCACCGGTGGCGGGCGTGACGCTCGAACCGCCGTCGTCGTCGGTCTTGGTGATCGTCAGCGTGACGGTCGTCGGGATGACGTCGTTGTCGGTCGCGGTGGTGATAGAACCGGCGCCGAGCGTTTCGCCGGCGCCTGCCGCGATCGTGGCGAAGTTGCTGATCGTTCCGGTGGCGGTGGCGCTGATATCGGCCATCACGGTGTAGGTGATGCTGCTGCCGGCGGCGAGATTCACGGTGTCGTCGATATTGCCGCTGCCGCTGGCGGTGAAGCCGGCGGCGCCGGCCGTGCCGACGGCGGTGTATGAGACGCTCGTGAAGTCGGCATTCGTGGTCAGCGGATCGGCGACGATCATACCGACGGCATTGCTCGGACCGGAGTTGGTCACGGTGATCGTGTAGGTGATTGTTCCGCCGGCCGAGGCGTTGCCGATCGCGTCGGTGACGCTCGAGCCGCCGTCGTTGTCGGTCTTGGTGATCGTCAGCACAACGGTGGGCACGAGATTGTCGGTATCGGTGGCGCTCAAGACCGAGGCGGGAACGGCGGTTTCGCCGCTGCCCGCAGCCACCGTGGCCATATTGGAAAGCGTGCCGGTGGCGCTCGAACTGATATCGGCGACGACGGTGTAGGTGATGCTGCTGCCGGCGGCGAGACTCGCCGTATCGTCGATATTGCCGCTGCCGCTGGCCGTAAAGCCGCTAGCGCCGGTTGTGCCGACGGCGGTAAACGTGTCGCTTGCGAAATCGGGGTTCGTCAAAATCGCGTCGGCGACGGTCGCGCCGACGGCGTTGCTCGGCCCGGTGTTCGTGACCGTGATCGTGTAGGTGATCGCGGCGCCGGGGGCGGCGGTGCCGGTCGTCGGCGTGACGCTCGAGCCGCCGTCGTTGTCGGTCTTGGCAATCGTCAGATCGACGTTGGGCGTGAGGGTGTCGGTGTCGGTGGCGGTGTTGTTCGCCGGGTTCGCGTCGACGAAGCCCGCGGGATCAGTGACGGTGGCCGTGTTCGCCAGCGAACCGGTTGCGGACGGGTTGACGGTGGCGGTGACGGTGTAGGTGATCGTGGCGCCCGAAGGGAGATCCACCGTGTCGGCGATGTTGCCGCTGCCGCTGGCGGCGTGAGTCAGATCGACCGCGCCACCGGTGGTGGCGACGGTATAGGTGTCCGACAAAATGCCGGCGGGGAATGTATCGGCGACCGTGGCGCCGTTCGCGGCGCTGGGGCCCGAATTGGCGACCTTGATCGTATAGGTGATGGTATCGCCGGGAATCGCCGAGCCGACAGCGGCGGTGATGCTCGAGCCGCCGTCGTTGTCGGTCTTGGTGATCGAGAGATCGCCGCTGGGAGCTTTGACGATCGCAATCGCGTCGGCCAACACGATGCCGTTGGCATTGTTGTTGAGCGTGACGCGAAGCAGCGTGCCGGTGACCGTAACGGTGCCGAGGTATTGGAAGGCCGTGTTGGAGAACGAGCTGCCGCTCGGCAATAACTGCTGATCGACCGAAACGGTGCCGACCGACGTGTTGCCGTTGTAAAGCGTGAAGGGGCTATTGGTGGCGATCGTCGCCGGCGCGTTCACGGTCGACCAAGTGGCGTAAATCATGTAGACGCCCGTCGTCAGGCCGGCAAACGACCACGTGGCTTGCGAACCGCCGACGCCCGGCGCCGCCTTGGCGTAATGTTCGCCGCTGTCGAAGCCGAATTTCGTCGTGCTCCAGGTGCCGGCGAGCGAGAAGCCGCTTCCGCTGTCGTCGATGATCGTCGGCGTCGCGGTGGTCGATGTCAGCCCGGTGCCTTGGATATTGAACGTGAACGTGCCGAGTTGCGGATCGCTGCTGAGAATGGTCACCGTGCCGGTTTGCAGGCCGACACTCGTGGGCGCGAACTTGATTTGGAACGTCGTGCTCGCGCCGGGGGCCAGCGAGTCGCTCGCCGGTTGGCTCACGACGCTGAAGCCGGCGCCGGTTATGGAAACCGGAGTGACGCCGGTCAGCGTCAAGGTGGATTGGCCATTGTTGGTGATCGTATAGGTTTCGGTGACCGCGGCGGCGGGAGTGTTTTCGGTTACCGAGCCGAAATTCGTGCCGTTGGCGATTTGGGGAGTTCCGCCCGGGGCGATTGCCACCGAATTGCCGCTGACGCCGATCTCGCCGGCCGTGATGCCATCGCCCGTGATATTGATCTTGAAACTCGGCGCGACCGGATCGTTGCTGGCGATTGTTATCGCCCCGTTGACCACGCCCGGAGTCGTCGGAGCGAACTTTACCTGGAACGTGACCGAAGCGCCGGGCGCCAGAGAATCCACCGCAGGCTGGCTCACGAGCGAGAAGCCCGTGCCGCTCACCGTCACCGGCGCGGCGCCCGTTAGGGTGAGCGTCTGGCCCCCCGAGTTGCTGATCGTGTAGGTTTCGGTGATGCTTCCGCCCGGAGCGATCGTTTCGCCGAAGTTGGTGCCGTTGGACGCCGATTCGGCGCCGTTGTTGTTGGCGATGGCTACTCCGTCGCCCGTCAGCGCGATCGATTGAGTCGAGGTCGCGACGATGGGCACGATCACCACCGCATCGGCGGCCACGGTGCCGTTGGCCTTGTTGCTGAGCACCACCTTGAGCGAAGTGCCGGTGACGTTGACGGTGCCGAGCAATTGGAACGTCGTGCCGGAATAGGTCGGGCCGTTGGGGGCGACCTTTTCATTCACCGCAATCGTGCCGACGGCGGTGCTGCCGTTGTAGAGCGTGAAGGGCGCGTTGCTGGCCAGACTGGATGAAGCTGGCCAGGTCGTATACACCAGGTAACTGCCCGCCGTGAGACCGCTAAAGCTGAAGGTCGCGGTGGATGTGCCGGTGCCGGCGGGGGCGGCGTGATCCGTGCCGCCGAAGCCGGTGGAATTCTGCGTCCACGTTCCCACCAGCGCTGCGGCCGTGTCTTGAACCGCCGTCGGCGTCGTGCCCGTGCCTTGCAGGAAGAGCTCGAAGGCGCTGGGATAATCGGGATCGTTGGTGACGATGGCCACCGAGCCGGTTTGCAGGCCCGTGGCGGTCGGCGAGAAGGCAACTTGGAAAGTCGTCGATGCGCCCGGCGCCAGCGAAGTAACCGCCGGCTGGCTGACGATCGTAAAGCTCGAGCCGACCGCCCGCACCGGCGTGCTTCCGAAGGTGAGCGTGGCGAGGCCGTAGTTGGTGAGCGTAAATGTGTGGACGACGTCGCCGAATCCGACGGGCGTCGAGCCGAAGTCGGTGCCGTTGGCGGTTTCCGGCGTGGCATTCGTCGCGACTCCAGTTAGATTGTCGCTGACGCCCAATTCCGGATATTTCACGACGACGCCCGGCAACGGGCCGATTTCAATCGAATCCGCAATCACATCGCCGCCGGCATTGTTGGTGATCGCGACGCGGAGCGTGCTCGACGTGATGTCCACGATGCCGAGGATCTGCCAACCCGCAACCGACGCTCCATTGGGCGCGACGCTTTGATTGGCGATCGTGGCCCCGACCGGTTTGCCGGAATCGTAGAACGTGAACGATGTGTTGCTGGCCGCATTCTGGAGCGGCGCCCAGGTGCCGAGGATTTCGTATTGCCCGGGCGCGAGGCCGGTGAACGTGTAATCGGCTTGCGAAGAGCCGTTTCCGGGAAGGGCATACAGTTCGCTGCCGTTGACGCCGGCCGAATAGGTGCTCCAGCTTCCGGTCGTGCTGAAGCCGGTCGGATTGCTGTTGTCGATCGACGCGACGATCGCCGGCGGTGGATTCACGCCCGTGCCGCTCACCTCGAACACGAATGGGTCTGGATGCGATGAGTCGTCGCTGGCGATCTCCACATCGGCCACGACCGGCCCCGGCCCGATCGGCGCGAATTGAACCGTAAACGTCGTCGATTGTCCTGTGGGAACGTCGAGGCTAGCGGGCTGCGCCGACACCGTGAACCCACCGCTGCCGCTCACCGGCACGATTGTCACGCCGGCGATCGTCAACGGCAGGGCCCCGCCGTTGCTCAGGATCGTGTAGGTTTCGATAACGGTGCCGCCGTTGTCGAGCGCGCTGCCGAAGCTGGTGGCGTTGGTCGTGGATGGCGAGGATTCGTTGTAGCTGATCGTCTGGCCATCGCCTTCCACTGCCATTGCGGCGAATGGGGCCAGGGCCGTGCCCGACACGTTGAAGACGAACGGCTCGGGATCGGCGCCGTCGTTGGAGAAGATTTCCACTTTCCCGGTGACCGCGCCGGCCAAGGTGGGTGCGAATTCGACCGTAAATGTCGTCGATTGGCCCGGAGCCAAGGTGTCGCTGGCCGGCGGCGTCGAAACGCTAAAGCCGGTCAAAGTGCCCACCGGCACGACGCTGATCGACGAGATATCGAGCGTGGCGATGGTGCTGTAGTTGGTGATCGTGTAGGTTTCGAAGGCGGTGCCGCCGGAGGCGTAAATGCTGCCGAAATTGGTGTCGTTGGTGGTGCTGGTGGTCGTTTCGTTGTAGGGAATCGAATGGCCGTTGCCGAACACTTCCATGCCCGGCGGCAGATCCACGGTGTTGGTCGAGGAAATGCCGTTGGCGCTCTCCGTGACCGTATAAATGCCGGCCGTCAGCGTTGTGGGCACGGTGAATTTGACGCTCTCTTCGAGGCCGCCCGTCGCCACGCCCGTGCTGCTCCAGTCGTAGGTCTCGGCGTAAATAATCGTGCCGGTCGGGCTGGTGAGCTGCACGATCGGATAGTTGGTGTCCATGGCGTTGTCGTCGCCATAGACGGCCCCTTCGTCGAGGCCATTTAGCTGTGTGCCGGTCAGCGTGTAGGTGTTTCCGCCGTTGAAGCCGATGCCGGTGATCACCGGTTGCCACGAAGTCTGCGGGCTGCCGACCGGCGTGTAGACTTCCATCGGACCGAGTTCATTCGCCAGCAGCACTTGCCCGTTCGGCAAGTCGAGCATGTTCAACTGGTAGGCGTTTTCACCGGGAGGGTTGCCAAATAGGTTGGCAAACGCAACCGACGCCGGAGTGACGTCGGTATACGTGTTCGTGGTGGGATTGAATTCGAAGATGTACGTCCCGTTCGGGAAGCTGTATTCTCCGCCGGTCGAATTCCCCAGGGGCGACAGCGAAATAAGGATGTCGCCATTGACCATCTCCGCTCCGGGATCGTCGGTGGCGACGAGTTGCGTTTGCTGGCCGTTGATCGATACGGTCGGCTCGTTGGGTCCGGCCGACCATTGGTTTGTCGTGGGATCGTAAATGTCCGTCGTGCCGGTCGCTCCGAACAGAATCACATTCCCGTTGGTCATCAAGAACCCCGGACCGAGCTCGTAGCCGACATTCGTCGAGCTGAGAATGGTCGCCGGGTCGGCCGGGTTCATCGAACTGGCGTCGACCCAGGTGTTCGTCGCGGGGATGTACCGCTGGGCCTGAAATACGCCGCCGTTGATCGTCGACGTGATGTCGTACGACAGAATGCTTCCGTCGGGCAGCTTAACCCAGGTTTCTTCGGCGCTCGGGTCGTCGTAGAGCTTCGTGCCGCCGCTGGACCATGTATTCGTCGTTGGATTATAGATGTAAGTTTGCGGACCGTTTAGCCATCCGGTCAGCACGTTTCCGTCGGGAAGCACTTCGATCGGATCGTCGCCGAGCGAGCTGTCCGGAGTCGGATCACTCGGTATATTGGTCCACGTGCCCCCAGTGCCGACATACGGATTGAAGATCTCCGCCGTATTCGTGTCATTGTTGTCGCTATTCGGGTCGGAATACTCTCCGCCAACGACAAATAGATTGCCATTCTGCAACAGCGCGGAAGGAAAGAAGAGCCGGGCGACGTTCGAACTCGAAACCGTCGACCACGTGCCGTTGACATAGCTGCCCGTCGCATCGGGCGTCAACTCGAACCACGTGTTGGTCGCCGCATCGCTCCCTTGCTGGACCAAGACGCTGCCGTTGGACAATAGCGCAACGGCCTGCGTGCCGGTCGGGGCCGCCGTGGGATTCGAGCCTGTGACGAGCGTCCAGGTGCCGGGCGTGGTGAGCATCGCCCGCGTTTCCAGCGATTCGAGACTCAAGCTGCGCGATGCGCCGCTCCAGCGTTCGAGGCGGAGCTTCCGCCCGGATCGTTTGGGCCGTCGCGAATGTTCACCCCCACCCGACCACCACTTCCGCCATGAACGCATAACACAAACTCCAAGATGTTAGTCCCGCCCCCCCTTGCCGAAGGGCATTTCGGTGCGACGTTCCAGCCTACTCACGATGAAGATTTAACGCAAGTTTCCGGTCCGGCATTCGCACCAAAGCTCGCGCAATCGCTTCCGTCGGCACGGCCTCGGACAACGGCAGGGGCGAGGGGCGAGGGGCGAGGGACGAGGGACGAGGGACGAGGGGCGAGGGACGAGGGGCGAGGGGCGAGGCAATGCCGGGTGCCGCTGCCGGCTTGTCCAGCAGCGCTCGGTTGTCGAGCGGCTCTCACTGCTGGACAAGCCAGCAGCGGCAAACTCGGCCGTATTCCAGCCCCGAACCCCGAACCACGCCTCACTCGCCCCTCGCCCCTCGCCCCTCGCCCCTAATCAGCCCTCGCAACGTCGCCAGATTCATCCGATCCAACTCCTCGCCGCGAAATTCGCCGTCGGCCTCTTTCGGCGTTTCCAGATACATCGGAATCTTGCCGAACCGCCGGTCGTTCACCAGCAGCCGAAACGGCTCCAGCCCCATCGCGCCGTGCCCGATGTGCGCATGCCGGTCGACGCGCGAACCCAGCGGCTTCTTGCTGTCGTTGAGATGAAACGCTCGAATGCGATCCAAACCGACCAATCGGTCGATCTCGCGCATCGTGGCCAGATATTCCTTCCGCGGCGCGAGCGGATAGCCGGCGGCAAACACATGGCACGTGTCGATGCAAACGCCCAATCGTTCGGGCTCGCCCACACCGCCGATGATCGCCGCCAAATGCTCGAAGCGGCAACCGAGCGACGAACCCTGCCCGGCCGTGTTCTCCAGCAGCGTCTGCACTTTCAGCGCGGGCGTTTGCCGGTGTACTTCATCCAGCGCCCGCACGATCTGGGCGAGGCCGGCTGCCTCACTGGTGCTCGTGTACGCCCCGGGATGGGCGACGACATAAGGAATGCCCAACTGCTCGGCCCGCAAGAGCTCGACGACAAAGGCGTCGACCGATTGCTTCCACAGCGGCCCATCCGCCGCCGCCATATTGATCAGATAAGAATTATGGGAAAGCGGATGCGCAATCTTGTGTTCGGCCAGCGCAGAGCGAAATCGCGCGACATCGTCATCAACAATCGGCTTGGCCCGCCATTGATTGTTGTTCTTCGTAAACAACTGCACGCATTGGCACCCACACCGGGCCGCCGCTTCGACCGCTTTGTAATAGCCCCCCGCAATCGATTGATGAGCGCCGAAAATGGGCATGAGAACCAAAGGTTCGGAGGATGGCTGGAAAAACGACCGCGGCCGCCCATCTAAAACTCGTTCGCACGTCCCAAGGCCTCGTGCCTGCGTGCGAATTAGTTCGCGCCGGAAAAAGCTGCGGATTGAATCGCCAGACCGCGCAGCCACTCACCCCGATCAACGTCACGAACATCACTATATATAGCCAACCGCGGTGCCAGCGCCAGGTGCCCGCCGGCAGAAACATGCACGCCGCGGCAAACGCCGGCTTCGAAACGATCGACTACATAACCCGGCGGCGATCGAGCTTCTCGGCTTTCGGCGGAGCATCGGCTTTCGGCGGAGCATCCATCGCATCCAAAAATAGGGGTGCCAGGCCCACGGCCCCCACTGCCCTGACTTAGAATTACCCACAATATCCACTCGGGGCACCATCAAACGCGTCGGCCTGAAACGCGTCGGCCTGAAACGCGTCGGCCTGAAAGGCCGATTCTACCGGCCCAGGCCGGAGCCGCGCGAGCGGTGGAGGCCTGGGTCAATGGCCGCGCATGGCCCGTCGGCCCTGACGGGGCCGTTCAATAGGACAACGCGAATTTCGGAACGGCCGCTTTAGGGCCGGACGAGGCGTTGACTGCGTGCCCGGGGCTACGCCGCTCACGCGGCTCCGCCCTAGGCTGCCCGCACCCATCAATACTCGCATGGCGTCGTCCTGCCGGATTTGTCATAATACACGCTTTAGGAAACTCTTTCTGCCGGAGGGCAGCGCTATGAAACGCTTGCTGACGCTGAGTTTGATGATTGCGGCGATTGGTTCGTTCTCCCCTCGAGCCTTTGCCGCCGGCAACGACGGCCAAGCCGATCTCGATAAAGCCACCGAAAAGAAGCTTTCGGCCATCTCGATCGAAGATCTAAGCGACGTGATCGCGCTCTGCGAAACCGCGATGAAAAAGGGGCTCGACACTTCCAACACCCAGTTCGCCGACGATCTCTACACCAGCACGCTCATGCAGCGGGCGACCATCTTCACGCAATACGTCACCGAACATAGCGCCGAAGGCGACCCGCTGGTGGTCAAAGCTAGAGCGGCGGCGCTCGCGGACCTGGAAAAAGTGATCGGCAAAGATCCGAAGGCGGGTGCGGCCGATCTGATGATCGCCAAATTGCAGCAAATTCGCGGCGGCGACCACGATCGGGCCCTCAAGGCCGCGGAAAAGGCCGTTGAATTGACCAAAGACGATGCCAATCTTCAGGCCGCGGCCCTCGTGATCCGCGGCAATCTCGAGGCCGACGCGAAAAAGAAGGAAGCCGACTACGACGCGGCCATCAAGCTCACGCCTTCGGATCCCGATGCCCTTTGGAGCCGAGCTGTTTTCCTCGGCGATGCGAAGAAATATGAAGCGGCCCTAGCGGATGTCGACACACTACTGAAAATCGGCACCCAGGCCAAGCGGCCGCAGTTGCACATCGCGCGCGGCGCGCTATTGTTCGAACTGAAGCGCAACGACGAGGCCATGCACAGCTTCGATCAGGCGATTCGCTTGGAACCGGGCTCGGCGGATCCGTACGTGCAGCGGGCAAGGATTCGCGCCGAATTGAAAGACAACAAGGGGGCCATCGAAGACCTCAACACCGCCTTGCAACTCGAGCCCGACAACCTCTGGGCTCTGCTTACTCGGGCCCGTGTCTATCAAGAATCGGGCGACCTGAAGCACGCCAAAGAGGATATCGATTCCGCGCTCAAGAATCGGCCCGGCGACGTCGAGGCCCTCGAGCTTCGCGCCGCTCTTTTCGCCAAGGAAAAGAAATATGGCGACGCCATCAAAGACCTCGAAGAGCTGACCAAGATCGCGCCGAACAATCCGGAACTGAACTTGCAGCTCGGGCTGTTCTACATGGCCGACAAGCAATCGCATAAAGCGATCGAGAAGTTCAACATCGCCTTGGCGGCCGATAGCAAAAACGAAACCACCTACGCCGAACGCGGCAGCGCCTATCTCAACCTCGGCAAACATGCCGAAGCGATCCACGACTACGAGCAGGCGCTCAAGCTCAAGCCCGACGATTCGGAATTGCAGAACAATTTCGCCTGGGTGCTTTGCACGTCGCCCGACGCAAAGCTTCGCGATGGCAAGCGCGCGGTCGAACTGGCCAAGCAGGCCGCCGAAGCGAGCGAATACAAAGAAGCCTATATTCTCAGCACGCTCGCCGCGGCCTATGCCGAGACGGGCGATTTCGACACGGCCATCAAATGGTCGACGAAAGCGGTGGAAGTCGGCGATCCGAAGGATAAGGAAGAGCTCGAACAGGAGCTCAACAGCTACAAGAACAAGAAGCCGTGGCGCGAACAGCACGATGAAGACGCTGAAAACGCCAAGCTAAAAGAGGGCAAGGCCCCGGCGAACGCGGACGCAAACACCGCCCAAAAGCCCGAAGCGCCGGCCGCCGACACGCAAACAAAATAGCCCTTTTGCCACACTGGCCGCGAGCCACTGGCCGCGAAACACCGGCCGCGAAACACCGGCCGCCAAGCGGCGCGAGGCCGGCGCGCAGTTGGAGTTCACGCTGCCGCGTGCCGCTCGGCCAGAGCGGCCCCCGACTCGCCAGAATTTCGATGACCCAATCGGGTCAGGAATCCTTCGCTTTGCGCGGTTCCCGAATTCAAAACTTCTCCCAGCCCATGTGGAGGAAGAAGTTCGTCAGCCAGGGATAGGTCCACGGATTCCAGATCGGGTAGCTGGCCGAGACGACGGAGATCGCCAGCAGAACATAGCCGAGGCCGCGGCGCCAGCGCTGTGCCGAAAGCCAGTCGGCTGCCGGCAGCACGGCCAGCAGCCATAGCGGCGCAAACCAAAACACCCAGCGGAAGCCGCTCGTCATGCCGCCGTAGTTGCGATCCAAGGGCCTGACGAAACAAATATAAAACGTCACGCACACCACCGACACGACTCCGATCAACAGCGCCAAATCGCGCAGCCCGTAGCGCCGCCCCAAGAGCCAAATGCCCGGGAGCGCCAGCAGCCACACGGGCGTGAGCGAAAAGATGCCGTGATGCCCGATGAGCACGTTGAAGGCATACCACGGCACTGACGGCTGCCCCTTGTCGATGCCGGCGGGGTTCTTCCAATAACTGTCGATCACGCGACCGTCACTTTTGCGCATGTATTGAAAGTCGTACCAATTGTCGGCCGGATTGGTCGCGCTGCGGTGCATGTAAGGGGGCCGCAGGCTGTCGTGGGCGATATAGTTGGTGCCGAAAAAAGCCGCCGCGACCACCAGTGCCGCCGGAACATATCCGACGAGCGTTTGCCGCGGCGCCTTCCACACGAGCGCCAGCGAGAGCAGCCCAAACAGCGACAGCGCCGGCAATTCGTCAGTCGCCGTGAGCGCGGCAAATAGGCCGGCCAGAATGAAATAGCGTAGCTCGCGCCGCCCGCCGTACCAAATCCGCATGGCGGCATAGATGGCGACCATGGTCGTGACGGCGGCGGTGACGTGGTTATTGAGCACGACCGCGAACGTGGTCAGAAATGTTCCCAGCACCGCGGCCGCCATCACATAGATCCGCCCCCAATCGGTGCGCCCCCAACGCTCGATCAACCGCGACAACAGCCAAAACAAAATCCACAGCGGAACGACGTTGATCGTGATCAACATGGCCCGGCCGATTTCATAGGGATGCTGGCCGAGCGATGCGCCGCTGATGTGATAGATCAGCCAATATTCGCCCGCCAAAAGCGTAGCCAGGAGCGGCGGCTTGCTGGAATAGAGATGCGGCTTGCCGTCGCGGCCCGGGTGCTCGACCATGTCGATCGTGTCCCAACTCGGCTGCGAGACAATGTCGTCGATGGCGTAGGTGCCGTGTTCGACCAAGGCGCGGATCGTGTCCCAGCGGCTGCGGTCGTTGGCGCTCAGAAACGGCCGCTGCAAGACGCTTTTGGCTCGGGCTTCCTGTTGCCACTTTTGCAATTCGGCGGCGTCGGGCGGATGTCCGGCGGCCTTCGCGTCGGCGATGCGTTGAGCGACCGCCCGGCCAACGATCTCGTTTTCTTGCCCGATCTTGTCGACCGAATTGACCGCAAAAATTCGTCCGATCATCGCCCCGATCGAGAGCGCGATCAATATTCCATAGATGCCGCGGCGCAGCGCCGCCTGCGGATCAAGAGCGCGGGGAGCGGCCGGGGAATCGAGCGGGCGTGCGATGTTGCGGCGAGGATCGGTCATCGACAGTTCGAGACGGGACGGCGGACGGTTGATTGATTGATTGACGGCGCGGTTGGTCGCGCACTTCGCTAACCCCGCTTATTCATGGTGCCACACAAGCCCGAAGCGCAAGCGAGGAAGCACACAAACCCGAAGCGTAAGCGAGGAAGCACACAAACCCGAAGCGTAAGCGAGGAAGCACACAAGCCCGAAGCGTAAGCGAGGAAGCCACCGAGGCATATCCTCGCTAACGCTTCGGGCTACTATTTCGCGGCGTATCGCGAACTCCTGGCACCATAAATAATCTGGGCTAACGCGTCGAACTACAATGTTTCACGCACACAAGCCCGAAGCGTAAGCGAGGAAGCATACAAACCCGAAGCGTAAGCGAGGAAGCCACCGAGGCATATCCTCGCTAACGCTTCGGGCTATTATTTCGCGGCGTATCGCGAACTCCTGGCACCATAAATAATCTGGGCTAACGCCTCGGGCTACAACGGTTCACGCACACAAGCCCGAAGCGTAAGCGAGCAAGCATACAAGCCCGAAGCGTAAGCGAGGAAGCATACAAACCCGAAGCGTAAGCGAGGAAGCACACAAGCCCGAAGCGCAAGCGAGGGTAAACTGCCGGAGGAAGTTATTTTTCGGTTGCCGCAAACGGAGCGGGGGCCGTCGTTTCTGACGAAGGGATCGTTGTGTTGGAGGTGTGGTGCTGAGTCGGCGGCGGCGTGGCAATGGAAGCCGCTGGTGTTTGCGGCGGCACTTGGCCCACCAGCTCGGAAATCGAATATGTTTCCGCGTCGCGGCCTTGGTAGGCGATGATGAGTTCGGCCAAAAACCCGATCGACATCAGTTGGGCCCCGAACACCATCGCCCCGAGCGAATAGAGCAATAGCGCGCGTTCGTGAATTTTGGGATCCACATGCTGCAGCTCTTCCACGATCCAATAGCCGCCCAGGTAGACCAGGCCGGCCCCGCCGAGCAACCAGCATAGCAGGCCGATCGCGCCGAGGAAATGTTGCGGCCGTTGGCTGAAGCCGGTGAGAAACTTGACGGTGAGGAGGTCCAAAAATCCTTTCATGAACCGCCGCACGCCATATTTCGAATGGCCGTATCGCCGCGGCCGGTGCTGCACCACTGCCTCGCCCACTTTGAATCCCCGCGCATGGGCGAGCACCGGCACGAAGCGGTGCAATTCGCCGTAGAGCCGCACTTCCCCGAACACTTCGCGGCGATAGGCCTTCAGCCCGCAGTTGTGGTCGTGCAACCGCACACCCGTCAGCCAACTGACCATGCCGTTGAACACGCGCGAGGGAAACACTTTGTGCCATGGATCGTGCCGTTTCTTTTTCCAACCGCTGACGACGTCGTATCCCTCGTTCATGACGGCCAGCAGTTGCGGAATCTCGCGTGGGTCGTCTTGCAGGTCGGCATCGATCGTGACGACCTGTTCGCCGCGCGCCGCCGCAAAGCCGGCACTGAGCGCCGCCGCCTTGCCGAAATTGCGGCGAAAGCGAATTCCGCGCACGCGCGGATCACGCTCGGCCAACTTGTGAATCTCTTGCCACGATCGATCGGTCGAACCGTCGTCGATGAACAGGATCTCGAGGTCGTAGCTCTGCCGTGCGGCCATTTCCGCCAATTCGGCGTAAAGCGTGGCGAGGCTTTCATCTTCGTTACACAGCGGCACGACAATGGAGAGCATGGGCGGGGAGCAGGGTCAGGGGCCGGGGGTCAAGGGGCGGCAAGCGGCGGTGAGGCAATTGGCGATGCGGCAATTGGCAAGCGGTGGTGGGGCAAGCGCTGGAAGATGAACCTCTCATCTTAGATCATGGCGGGGCGGAATTCGACGGTCAGCGCGCTCCGCGTGGGCCAAGTTTTTTTTCTGGAATTGCGGTTCTGGCCCCGTGCGGGGCCCACTGCCGGCTTGCCCCGGAAACGCCGGCAGCGGCGCCCCATCCGCGGCAATTCACTTGCCAGGATTTCGTAACACTTCGCCGCGCGGCTGCGACTTGCGAGCGGCAATGGGCGGGGTTATAAGTGGTGTTCCTGCCTCCCAGTCCCACCCGCTTCGCTACGCCCCCTCCTGGAGTTTCCGCCATGCGCCGACTTTTCGTCGCCATCGTCGTGCCCCTTTCCTTGATGATTTCCATCGACGCATCGCGCCCGGCCGCGGCCGCCGGCGCGGAGCCGTCCGGCAAAATTGCCGCCCTGATCGTCGATGGGCAGAACAACCACGATTGGAAGCACACCACGCCCGTGCTCAAAGCGGCCCTCGAAAGCTGCGGGCGGTTTACGGTCGATGTGGCGACCAGCCCGCCGAACGGACAGAAGCTTGACGGTTTCAAGCCCGATTTCGCGAAGTATGGCGTCGTGGTGTCGAACTATAACGGCGCCGATTGGCCGGCCGACACCAAGAAGGCCTTCGAAGATTATGTCTCGGGCGGCGGCGGATTCGTCAGCGTGCATGCGGCCGACAATTCGTTTCCCGATTGGAAGGAATACAACCGCATGATCGGCGTCGGCGGTTGGGGCGGCCGAAACGACAAGTTCGGCCCGATGGTCCGCTGGCGCGACGGCAAGGAAGTGAAAGACGCCAAGGGGGGCCACGGCCAACACGGCCGCTATTTTTCATTCCTCGTCGAAACGCGCGATCCCAACCACCCCATCATGCGCGGGTTGCCCGAGAAATGGTTGCACGCTCCCGACGAACTTTATTCGACGCTTTGCGGACCGGCCGAGGATGTGACGATCCTGGCCACGGCGAAATCCGACACGACGCATGAAAACGAACCGATGCTGATGGCGATTTCCTACGGCAAGGGGCGCGTGTTTCACACCACGCTCGGCCATAGCGTCGAGTCGATGGAAGATGTCGGCTTCGTCGTCACGCTCGACCGCGGTGCGGAATGGGCCGCGACGGGCAACGTGACGCAAAAAGTGCCCGCGGATTTTCCCGGCCCCGACAAAGTCAGCAAGTGGACTCCGCCGGCCGCAAAGGCGAAGTGACGCCAAGACGAAGACGGTTTAACCACGAAACACGCGAATAAAAAGACGAGACGAAGTTGGAAGCGTTTTCCGCAATGCTCGATCAAGATCAAGTTCAATCCGAGAGAAATTTCATGCATGTTCGAACTGTTCGCCATCTAGCTGCGATTCTGTGTTTGATTGCTGCGGTCGGTTTCATGGGACGGCGGGCTTCGGCCGGCGTCGCGATTACCGATCCGGCGAAAGCGGGGCCGGACTTCCGAGTGCAGGGGGAATATGTCGGTGAGGCCAATGGCGTGAATGGGCCGGAAAAAGTCGGCGCGCAAGTCGTTGCCCTCGGCAAAGGCGAATTCAACGCCACGTTTTTCGCCGGCGGCTTGCCCGGCGCCGGATGGAACCGCGGCGACGCTTCCGACATCGCCCACGGCAAAACCGCCGACGGCGTCACCAAGCTCACCGGCAAGCACACGCCGTCGGGCAAGATGTTCACCGCCACGATCAAAGACGGCGCGATGACGATGACCAAGAGCAACGGCGATCCGCTCGGCGAATTGAAAAAGGTCGAACGCAAAAGCCCCACGCTCGGCGAAAAGCCGCTCGCCGATGCGGTCGTGTTGTTCGACGGCACGAGTGCCGCCGCGTGGAAGAACGGCCGCCTGGTCGACGGCGATCTGCTGAATTGGGGCGTAACGAGCAAGCAAGAGTTCACCGATTACAAACTGCACCTCGAATTCGAATGCTCGTTCATGCCCGACGCTCGCGGCCAAGGCCGCAGCAATAGCGGCGTGTATCAGCAGAGCCGGTATGAGGTGCAGGTGCTCGATTCATTCGGGTTGCCGGGCGAAAACGACGATTGCGGCGCGATCTACAAAATCGCCAACACGCGAGTGAACATGAGTTTTCCGCCGCTAAATTGGCAAACCTACGACATCGATTTCACCGCCGCCAAGATCGACTCCGCCGGCAAGAAAACGGCGAACGCCCGCATCACCGTGCGGCACAATGGAGTGCTCACGATCGACAACGTCGAAATCCCGCATCCGACGACCGCCGCTCCGATCGGCAACGAGAAAACGAACCATGGCCCGCTCTATTTGCAAGACCATGGCAATCCCGTGCTGTATCGGAATATCTGGCTCGTCGAGAAGAAATAACGACGTAGCGGCGGGCATTGCTCGCGCGGAGGCGCGGGGGACGCGGCGACGAGGAGACGCATTAGGGCAGAAGGTGTGTTACTGGCAAGCGCAGTCTGCCAGTGCCGCGCCGCGAGTAAGGAAGGCATCGGCTACGACCGCATCGCATTGAGCTACACCATGATGTTTGCGCGAATTCGCCACATAATTGTTCTGTTGCTGGCGGCCGTCGCCGGCGCGTCGGCTTGCGCTTCGCTTGTTCGTGCGGCGGATTCACCGCCGCAGCGCAGTATTCGCGTGCTGATTTGGGACGAGCAGCAGCCGGAGCAAAAGCAAGCCTACGAGAATTTTCTCGGCAATCAAATTGCGTCGCATTTGAAATCGCTGCCGGGCATCGCCGTTCGCACGGCCCGGCTCGACGATCCCGAGCAAGGGCTGACGGCCGACGTGCTCGACAATTGCGATGTGCTGATCTGGTGGGGCCACAAGCGCAATCGCGAAGTGAAGCCGGAAAAAGGCCGCGAAATCGTCGAGCGAATCAAGGCCGGCAAGCTCTCGCTGATCGCGCTGCACTCGGCCCACTGGTCGACGCCGTTCGTGGAAGCGATGGCCGAACGGGCCAAGACCGACGCCATGGCCAATCTGCCGCCCGAGCAACGTGCGACCGCCCGGCTCACGACGATTCCGGCCGTGCTCAACAAGGTGCCCTCGCCCGACGACCTGCTGACGCCAAGCGTACACTACCGCAAGAAGCCGGATCAGCCGGTCGAAGCGACGCTACGGTTGCCGAACTGCATCTTTCCTTCCTACCGGGCCGACGGCAAGCCGAGCCACATCGTGACGCTGCTGCCCCAGCATCCGATTGCGCAGGGCATTCCGCATGAATTCGTGTTGCCGCAAACGGAGATGTACAACGAGCCGTTTCATGTGCCCCAGCCCGATGCGGTGGTGTTCGAAGAGCACTTTGAGCCCGGCGAATGGTTTCGCAGCGGCAGCGTGTGGCAAGTCGGGCGGGGGCGTGTGTTCTATTTCCGCCCCGGCCACGAGATCTATCCGATCTACAAAAACCCGACGGTATTGAAGATCATCGAAAACGCCGTCCGCTGGCTGGGTGCGAAGCCGTAGGTCCGGCCGCTACGACGAAGCGACGAAGCATTGCTCACGCGGAGACGCGGGGGACGAGGAGACGCATTAGGGCAGAAGGTGTGCCACTGGCAAGCGCAGTCTGCCAGTGCCGCGCCGCAGGGTGTGCCACTGGCAAGCGCAGTCTGCCAGTGCGGCGCCGCGAGTTCGGATTGCATTCTCGATCGACCTAAAATTGCCCGGCCATCCTCTTCTCTTTTCTCTCCGCGCCCGCCGCGTCTCCGCGTGAGTCTGCTTCGTCCTTAAGCGCCGTATTTCGCCAGCCGGCCTGCGTTCGCCAGCGCCAATAGCATCAAATACTTGGCCTCAAATTGGCCGAGGCCGCCGTGCAGGGCTTCGCTTTCGCCGAATTTCTTGCCCGGATCGCAGCGGCAGCAGTCGGACACCAAGAGCGTCGGCACCGGGTGCCAACTGTGGCTCTTCAAATAGCTCGGCGTGCTGTGGTCGCCGGTGACGATCAGCACCGCCGGCTTCAGACCCGTGATCCCTGGCATCGCGGCGTCGAGTTCCTCGATCCGCTTCACTTTGTTTTCGAAGGCACCGTCTTCGCCGGTCGAATCGGTGTATTTGAAATGGAGGAAGAAAAAATCGAAATCATTCCAATGCTGTTGCAACACGGCCACCTGTTCGGCGAGCGTTTGCGCTTGGCCGACGATTTTCATGCCGACCAATCGGGCCAGGCCCTTATACATCGGATACACGGCAATCGCCGCGGCCCGCAGGCCATACACTTCTTCGTAGCTCGGCAAGTTCGGCTTGGCCGAGAAGCCGCGGAGCGTGACGCCGTTGGCCTTTTTTTCGCCCGCCAGAATACGCCGGGCTTCGGCGACGAATTTGGCGGCCATCTCGGCCGTGCGCTGACTCGCCGGATCGTGGGCCTTCGGCTCCAGCGGCGGAACTCCGGTGATCTGCGGATCGGTGTCGTATACGTCGCCCTTCAGTCCGTCGCCGCGCAGCACGACCACGAAGCGATGTTCTTTGACCGGTTCGACGAACACTTCGATTCCCGGCAGCTTCGCTTCGCGCAGCCGGATGGCGAGGGCCCGGCTTTCCTCGCTGGGAATGCGGCCGGCGCGGCGGTCGCTGATATTGCCGGCCGAATCGAGCGTGCAGAAATTGCCGCGGATGGCGACATCGCGCGGCGTGAGCTCGAAGCCGATGCCGGTGGCCTCGAGGGCGCCGCGGCCGATAACATATTCCAACGGATCATAGCCGAACAGGCCGAGATGGCCGGGCCCGCTGCCGGGCGTGATGCCGGGTTTGACGGGAATGCTCAAGCCGAGCGTGCCGCGGGCGGCCAGCGCGTCGAGATTCGGAGTACGGGCGGTTTCCAGTTCGGTCATGCCGCCCGGCTCGAGCGGCAATCCGCCGAGCCCGTCGGCCACCAAGAGCACGATCTTCGAATCCGCCGCTTGCTTCAACTCGCGGGTCAGGTGGTGCATGTCCATCGCAGCTGGCTCCCATTGGGGTCTTGCTCGGCCGGAATGATTTCGTCGGCCGTTAGTTTACGAATTGCAAGCCGGCCCGTCACGGGGGCGGAATGGGATGTCCCGGAGCCCGCAGCGCAAGCAAGGGGGTCGGGATGAATACCCTTGCTTGCGTTGCGGGCTCGGGAGCGATCGGGACGAACACCCTTGCCAGCACTGCGGGCTCGGGGGCGTTACCAACGGTCGCCGCGGCGGTAGCAATCGACGTGGATCGTGTCGCCGACGGGCCCCATGCCGAAATGCACGGCGCCGGAGGTGGAGGTGTTGAGCACGATCGCGCCGGCGGCCTGATAGGCATTCACGGCGATGCGCGAATCGTGCGAAATGTCGCCGCTGATCACGGCCCAATGCGGGCGGCACCAGGCGGCAAACATCGCCGGTAGCGCGGTCGGGCTGCCGTGGTGCGGCACCATCGCCACGTCGAACGGAATCGTCGGCTCCGCAACCACGGCTTCGGTGCCGGGGGGAGCCAGATCGCCGGTCATCAAGAATCGCCGGCCGTGCCACACGATTGAAAGCAGTATGCTGTCGGCATTTTCAGTTTGGCCCATGCCGTCGGGCGGCGGATGAAGCACCTCGATCCGCGAATCGTCGCCGCTCGCCAGCCGGTCGCCCACGGCGATTTCGCGCATCGGCACCCCCGTGCGGCGAACCGCGGCTTGCAAGGTCCGCAACGCTCCGGTGTCGCGATTGAACATCACGGGCGAGACATAAATCACGCCGACCGAGAAACGCTCGAGCAATTCGGGCACGGCGTTGAAATGGTCGACATCGTTGTGCGAAATCACGATGGCATCGATGTGCGTTTGCCCGTGCGACCAGAGGTAGTTGGAAATGTCGCGAGCGGCCACGAGCGGTTGGCCGAGCCGGCCCGCATCCGACATAAGCACGCGGCCGCCGGGCAACTCCATCACGACCGCGCAGCCGTGGCCGACGGAAACGAACGTGCAATCCAGTCCACCGGAATGGGCCGGCAGGAATCGCGCCGCAGCGAATCCAACTCCGCACCAGGCCGCGAATCCCGCCGCCGGCCAAAGCAACCAGCGGCGATGCGACAGAATGCGGCCGTAGTTCAACCCGACCCAAGCCAGGCCGACATAGAAACCCGCGAGCCACCATTCGCGCGGACCGGGCAACCAAAAGTGGTTTCCCGGCAGCGTCGACGCTTTGGTCACCATCCATTCCAAGAGCCGCAAATTCCAATCGCAAACCGAGCCGAACACGGCTCCAAGCGGCGGCACGGCCCAGCCCACCAGCAACACCGCGAAGCCGGCGGCCATCGCGATCGTCATTGGCAGAAGCACAAGCGGCGTGAGCACGATCGCGGCCGGCGCGAGCAAATGGAATCGAGCCATCACCAGCGGCATCGCCACCAGCCAAATCACGAGGCCGGCGAGCGTCGTGCGCCGCACCTCTTCGCCAAACCAGCGCAGCGCGCGCACCGGCCAAGGCCGCGTTCGCTCGATCAGTGCCGCCAAGGGATCGTAGGCGATCGGCTTGCCTTGCGGATTGGTGGTCATGCGGCGGTGTTCGCGATCGGCGAACAAGATCAAGCCGGCGACGGCCAGGAACGACAATTGCGCTCCGGCGCGGAATAAATCGGTCGGATTGAATGCCACGACCACCAAGCCCGCCAAAGCGAGCGAGTTCAGCCCCGCGCGGCGCCGGGAGAGCCACATCGAACCGCATACGATCCAAACCAAGATCATCGCCCGCACCACCGGCGGCTGAGCGTCGGTCACAAGCGCGTAGAGGCCCGTCAGCGCAGCGACGGCCAGCAGCGCGAGCGGCCGCGGCACGAAACCCGTCCGCAACGCCAGAAAAAGCAGATACGCGAGGATGCCGACGTGCAAACCGGCGACGACCATGATGTGGATCGTGCCGGTGAGCATGAACGGCTCGACGCGGCTCGGATCGAGATCGTCGTGCGCGCCGAGAAGCACGGCTTGGGCCAACGGGGATTGCGTTTTTGAGATGTAGCGGTGCAGAAGATCTTGGCCGCGCCGCCGCACTTCCGAGACCAGCCGCGCAAGGCTCCAGCCCGACGCTCGCTCGACGATCGCGATGCAGGCCGGCACCTTCACGTGGAGCGCGGCCAAATCTCTGCGGCCGCGCGCCAGTTCGGCGTAGTCGATTTCGCCCGGATTGCTGGCCGGAGATGGGGCCGAGATGCGGCCGAAAATTCGCAGCCGGTCACCGGCATGAATCGAGAGATCGTCAAGCCGGCCGTCCACCTCGACGTCGGCAATGCCGGAAGCGCTCCGCCATCGCTCCGAATCGCGGATCGCAACTGCGCGAATGGCGAACCGCGTTTGATCGCGCTTCTTGATCGAGCGCAGCGGATCGTACGGCGGCGCGGGGATGAATCGCGGACCGCCGGCGACAATTGCTTCGATGCACACCGGCTCGGGCAATTCGCGGGCAAACAGCCCGATGTCGTCGGCCGCGAAAAAGTGCCAGTAAAGATGGTGCCACGCCCCGCCGATCGCGGCCACGCACATCAATAGGGCCAACGCTGCGGGCAGTGCGCGCCGCCGCCATAGCAACCGCCAGACGATCAACGCGACCGCGGCCGTCCAGAGCCAAACCGGAAGCGCTGGCCCGCGCCAACGATCGACCACAATGCCGCCGCATGCCGCTGCAAACACGACGACCAGCGGTTGGTATGCACGACGCATCGCCGTCGCCCCAGGGGCGAATCTATCTTAGTTTGCGATCAAATCTTCCGGTTTCACGCCTTTTTTGAAACCGCCGAAGCCAAAGAAGCTCGGATTATATCGGCCGACCAAATCGACATCGGCCTTTTCGGGCACGTTCATGCCCATGCACCAATAGGCCGCGTTGACGAGCATGCGTCGGAGAGCTTCGTTTTCCAGGTCGACCGAGGCGCCCATCGTCGTGCAGAAGTTTTGGGCCGTCTTGCCCGAGGTGCCGGTGTAGGGCTTGATCCAGGCGATCGGCATCATGGGGTTATTTTTCTTCCCTTCCAGCGGCGGATCGGTCGGCTTCATCCCTTGCAAAACTTCTCCGAGAATTACCGGCTTGACATCCGACAGCATCGGCAAGCGGACTTCGTAGACATCGGTCGGCACCCAAATTTCGCCGTCTTTGATGCCGCGAAGAATCGGATGGTTGGCCATGCCGGGGGCGAAGATTCCGCGCGTGCTCTGGCTTTTGTGGCCACCCCAATGGTTGATCCAAGTTTCGCCGAGAACATGCCGGCCGAAACCGCCATCCCAGCCTTTCACGCCGCTGTTGTACGAGTATTTTGCATACGGGCTCGAGCGCGGAATGTCGAACGCATGCGTGGCCGTGCGAAGCCCGATAATCGGCCGGCCCGATTCGATATAGTCGGCCACGTATTTCATTTTCGCGTCAGGATAATTGCGGAAACGCGTGAGCATGATCAGCAGGTCGGCCGTTTTCAGCATTTCGAGGCCGGGCGTGTTGGAATGCTCGTTCGGATCGATGGTGCCGTTCGTGCGGTTGATGGAAAACAGCACCGTGCAGTGAAAGCCGTGATGCTCGGCGAGGATCTTCGCCAACTGCGGTAGTCCTTCTTCGGATCGATATTCTTCATCTCCCGAGAGCAACACGATTTGCTTGCCATGCCCCGGCCCTTCCTTGCCGTCGAACACGATCCAAGGATCGGCCGCCCGCGCTTGCGCGGCGACCAGACCGGAAAAGGCCATCGAGAACAAAACCGCGCCCCCAAACAAGAATCGCCAGCCGCTCATGGATGCCGTCCTTTGTCGAAGTGGAAAATCGCTATTGGGCTCGATCGCGAACCACTTCCGCCCCTCGGGTGAAGCTGGGAGGAAATCGCGAAGAATCTAGGATACGAGCGCGCGGCAGCGGAAGCAACAGGCGGGGAACCGACCGATAGCATCCTCGCTAACGCTTCGGGCTTGTATATCGCGACACTAGCCCGAAGCGTTAGCGAGGAACGAACCGCCGCGGGACGATCCATCCATTTCGTTGCACGAGCGCCCAGCCCGCGTCGTCCGTCGCAATAGAACCAGAACTCGAAAAAAGAACGTCTGTCAGCGGCGGCCCTCGCTAACGCTTCGGGCTTGTATGGCTGGGTTTGTTAATGGCCGGCAAGGGGGAGTTCCCAGCAGGCGGCCTGTTCGGAGTTGCGCACCAGCAGATGTCGGCCCCAGAGGCAGAGCGTGTTCCACGTCTGGCCGTCCAATGCCTGGAAGCGGCCAAGCTCGCTGAAGGCCTCGGGCGATGCCTCGACGAGCGCGATTTCGCCGTCTTCCGATTCTATCAGCAACAGCTCTCCGACGCGGAGAATCTGGCCGTGCCCATAATGGCCCTGCTTCCACTGCCGCTTGGCGGTGCTTAGCTCGGCGCATTCGAGAATGCCGTCGGAGAGGCCGAAAGCGAATCCGCGCAACACGGCGACGTTGGTGAATTTCGTCTTGAGGATATTGTTGGCGCGCCAAAGTTCATCGGCTGTCCAATGGCCCGAATCGTCGCGGCTGACGTGGAACATGCGGGCGCCGCCGGTGTAGCCCTTCGAGACGAACAAACGATCGCCGCCGACCGGCACGACTTGCGAATTGTTCGCATTGCGCTTGCTGCTGCCTGGGAAGGGGAATTTCCAGAGGACATTGCCGGTGGTCGGGTCGTGGCCGGTGATGTTCGATTCGTTGACGATGAGAATTTGCCGCACTCCAGCCAGCACGGCGACGGCGGGGGAACTGTAACTGACCTGTTCGCTGCCTCCTTCCCAAATCAACTTGCCGCTTACTTTGTCGAACGCCAGCAGCGAAATCCATGGTCCGCCGCCAGGGCCGCCGCCGGGCACGATCACCAGGTTATCGACCACCAGCGGCGAGGCGGCCCGGCCCCAATAGACGTTCTGCAAATCGTCGTCGACCGTGGTGTTGCATTCGGCCAAGATGTCGTGCGCCCAGAGCAGCTTCCCGTTGGCGCCATCGAGACAGCGGAAAACACCCGTGGCCCCGAGCGCATACACGCGGCCTGCGTTGATCGTGGGCGTGCTGCGGGGGCCGATGCGGCCGAGCGGGGTTTCATGCCGGGCGCGAATGCCGTGCGACCATTGGGGGGCACCGGTCAGCGCGTCGTAGCAAGTAACGAGTTCTTCTTCACCGCGCTGCTCCATCGTCACGGCGAAGCCGTTGACCACCACGAATCCGGAATGGCCGGCGCCGATGGGTTGCCGCCAGAGCCGCTCGGGGGGCTGTTTGGCCCAATCCCGGGCCAGCGACAGCCGATCGAGGCCGGCCGATCGCGTCGGTCCGAGAAACTGCGGGAAATCATTGTCGGTCGTGTGATCGAGGGCGACCGCCACGGCCGGTTTGGTTTTGGCGACGGCGAGCATTTCATCGGGCGGTTTTGCCCAGCGCAATGTCCAAACCAATCCCAATTCGCCGGTGTAATGGTCGACACGATGCGTGGCGAGCCACAAGCCGCCAAGAACGAGCGTCGCGACGAGCGGCGTCCAGCGCACCACTGGCCGATAAGCGCTAAAAATCGCCAACCACAGCAGCAGCACCGCCGCCGTAACAATCGTCGAAACCATCAGGATGATGTTCGCGACGGCGTGGTCGAAAAAGTTCGGCGAATGCGTCCACAGATTCACGCCCAGCACGATGCCGATGAAGATCCAAATGCCCATCGGCGGCCAGCGCCGGCGCGCACGTGGCGGCTTCACGGCGGAGCCTGCGGTGGCAGGCGATGCAGCAGTCAGCGATGCGTATTGGGTCGACATTTGATCCAAAGTGGCGCCATTCTTCCCTAACCCCTCACCCAATTTCCTACTCCTTCGGACCAAGCTCGTCTTCCATCCCCTGGATATAGCGGCGAAGGCGTTCCAATTCATCGGTCACATGGCGGAGCCGCAGCATGTTTTCCACGCGCTTCAGCAGCTCGACCTTGTTCACCGGCTTGCTGAGAAAATCGTCGGTGCCGGAATCGACCGCCCGTTCGATGTCGCCCAGTTCGTTCAGCGCGGTGACCATCAGGATCATGATCGCGCGCGTGGCGGAGTCTTGTTTCAGTTTCTTGCACACCTCGAAGCCGCTCAGTTTCGGCATCATCACGTCCAGAAGAATCAGATCGGGCTGGAAGCTGGCCACCTTGTCGAGCGTATCGCGGCCGTCGACAGCGATGGCGATATCGCAATCCACTCCGGCCAGAAAAGCTTCCAACAGCTCGACATTCGGCGGATTATCATCGGCGATGAGGATGCGGCTTTTTCGTTTCGAATTCGATTTGCTAGCGGCCATTCAGCGGGCTTTCCGGGGCGGTTCCGTCGGGCGACTCCGACGCTGATTATAGGAGCCAACCGCCGCGGCAGGAACAGGGATCGATTGTGCAACGCCAACGCGCCGCACACGGAATTGAACCGTTTTTGATTTGGAGGATTCACCGTGGCCGGCGGATTTTTCGCGGGTCGACGCGTTCTCCCCCAAACTGCCATAGCGGCAAATGGCTGTTTTTTCTACTATTTCGCGGCTTGCATGGGGCTTGATCGGGCGGTCGGCCGAATGCCGACGCGGTGCGGCGCCAAAACAACGTTGCATTCGAAACCGTTTGGTGAAGGAGAACCGTCGTGAATTGGGTCAAGGCGATGCTGCTGATGGTCGTGCTGGGCGCGATCCTGTACGGCGTCAACCTCGTGCTCAACAAAAGCGCACCGGTCGAATCGCCCGCCAACGATGGATCATGGTCGACCAACACTGCGATGGGCCCGCCGATCGTAAATTCCGGCGCCCCGGGTGTGCCTCCGGGATATGGCCGACCCTCGTATGGCCAACCGCCGGCCGGCCAGTCGTCAAGCATGCCGCCGGCCTACGGTTCCGGCACGTATTCCCCCGCAACCCCGGCGACGATTCCACCGACCGGCTACGCCAATAGCGGCTCGTATCCAAATAATCCCGCGCCTACGAGCGCCTACGGGCAAAGCACGGCGCCGGCGCCGAGCGCCGGCACGCTGGCCAGCCCTGAAACTTCGGCCAACAACGTTCCCCTTAGCCCAACCGGCTATCAGCCCGCGACGCCGACCGTTGCAAATTCCGATGCGCCGCGCACGGGCATTCCGGCGACGCAAGTCGGCCTTGTAACCAATAGCCCTAGCGAGCCGAGTTCGCCTGCCGTCGCGCCTCCGTTTGCCAGCGTGATGGAAAGTGTCACGGCGACTTTGCGCGAGGGACGCCTGGCCGCCGGGTTGCAGCAGCTCACTGCGATCTACGACGACCCGAAGCTCAGTCCCGAAGAGACCAAGCAACTGAACGATTTGCTCGGCCGGTTGGCTGGCACGGTGGTCTATTCCCGCCAACATCTGCTGTTGCCGCCGTACGAAGTGCAGCCGGGCGATCGTTTGGAAACGATCGCCGCGAATTACCAAGTGCCGGCGGCATTGTTGGCCAAAATCAATGGCATCGCCGATCCGGATCATCCGCCGGTGGGAGCAAAGCTCAAGGTCATACGCGGGCCCTTCATGGCGCTGGTGAGCATGAACAAACGCGATCTGACGTTGCTGGTGCAGCAATGCTTTGCCGGCCGGTTCACGCTCGCAGGTGTCGGAAAAGACGCGGCGGCGTTGAGCGGCGATTTCAAAGTCGATTGGAAATCGCTCGACGGCAACATTCCTCCGCCCGAGGCCGGCATGAAATACCCGCATGCGGGCAGCCATTGGATCGACTTCCATGCGCCGTTCGGTTTCTGCGCCGCCGGGCCGGGGGGAGAAGATTCGCACGGATTGATGCTCAATCCACGCGACGCGGAAGATCTGTTCGACATTCTCTCGGTCGGCTCGACCGTCGTCGTGCGGTAGCAAACGGCCGCACGCTTTGCCGCCGCCCAAGCGGATATGCTTGCTGGCTTGCCCACCGTGTGAGCCGCGCGGAGCCCGCAGCGCTAGCCCGATTATTCATGCCGCCACACCAGCCCAAAGCGTCAGCGAGGGAGCCAGCGCGAGGCGTACTCTCGCTAACACTTCGGGCCACCATTGCGCAGCGCGTCGCGAATTCCTGGCACCGTGAATAATCCGGGCTAGCAAGGGAATCAACCGATTCGTCTTTGCAAGCGCTGCGGGCTCCTGAACCCGACCGTTGGCGGCAATGGCATCCCGTGTCCCTGTTTCGGTCTTCGCCGGGCGGCGGCCTGCGCAGACGCCGATGCTATCGCCGATGCGGCTCGCCAGTGGCATGCGGTTCGACAATCCGTATACTTTGGTCGTTCGGCGTTCGAAGTATTGGCGTTGATCCGCACGCACTCGCTCCCCAGTGACGCTCGTGTACGACAAACAGACATTGATCGAATTGGTTCGCAGTCGGGCCTTGAAGTTCGGCGATTTCACGTTGGCCTCCGGCAAAAAAGCGACATACTATCTCGATGGCAAACAGGTGACGCTCGATTCGTTCGGCGCCCGCCTGATCGCCGACGGTATTTTGAATCTTCTGGCCGACGAATTGCCGTTGCCCGACGCGGTCGGCGGGATGGCGATTGGGGCCGATCCAATTACCGCCGCGGTGATCACGATGGCGGGCGTGCGCGGGCAGCAGATGTCGGGCTTTCTGGTGCGCAAGGAAGCCAAGGGGCACGGCACCAATCGCTATGTCGAAGGGCCGGTGCGACCGGGCCAGCGCGTGGCGATCGTCGAAGACGTTGTGACCACCGGCGGCTCGTCGCTCGACGCGATTGCGCGGGTGGAAGAGTTCGGGCTGAAGGTGACCTGTGTCGTCGCCATCATCGATCGCCTGGAAGGAGGCGCGCAAGCATTCGCCGCGAGAGGCTACCCCTTTTCGAGCCTGCTAACGATCCGCGATTTCGGCATCGACCCGCCGAAGTGAACAGGAGTGGGCATGGCTCCCACCAAGTTTCAAATCAGCGCTTGCTTCGCGCCAGACGGCTCATACGGCCCTGGAGGAAAAGTGGACGGGGGCCGCGTCCACTATTGGTACGAGCGCAGGGCTATGCAGGTCCGCTCGGGCTCTAGTTTTCTGCCATGCGGCTGGCTAAAATCGGTTCGTACAGGGCCGATACGAAGCACGACAGAAGCCTGATACGATTGCCAAAAACCGTATCAGGCTATATCAATTTGCGGGCGTAGCTCAGTTGGTAGAGCGCTAGCTTCCCAAGCTGGATGTCGAGGGTTCGAGTCCCTTCGCCCGCTCTTCTGCAACCGTGTAAGGCAATATCTTCAGGCATGAAATCGCAAGGGATTGCGACAGGCTAATTCGGCAGTCGCAGCCACGAATCGAGCGCTTGTTTGCTCGTTATGCATTTCATTGCAGAAGGTCAGGCCGGTTGAATTCGGCTCGGGCTACGAAAAAACCCAGGGAACGGGTTCCCTGGGTTTCAAGATATTGCAAATTTATTTGGTTCGGCCAAAAAAACCTGGCCGCGAATCAGTTCCACCACCAAGCGGTTGATTTCTTGGCGGTCGCGATTGCTTCGCCGCGGGCGGCGGAGTTGCCGGCGTCTTCCTTCGGGTTTTGGATGATGGCCCAAGGTTGGAACTGCACGCCGCCGGAAGCGCTGATGATATAGTCGCGCGAGCGCTTGACGAACGTGGCTTTGCTGTCGACGTGCTTCGGCACGTTGTAGGTAGCGATGGGCAATTGCTTGGCGTCCATCAACAGCGTCAGGCGGCAGTCGGCCTTGTCGGCCATGTTTTCACGCTCGATGAGCGACGCGACCACGGCCAGATCCATGCAGTTGCGCAGCTCGCGGAAAATCGCGAAGTGATCCGAGAGATCGTTGAACTTCAGCGTCATCTGGTCGGCCCATTTCTGGGCGGTCGGATTTGCTTTGCCGGTGCCGTGTGCTTGGCCGGTCGAATTGATGAAATCTTCCTCGGCCATGCATTTCACGCCCTGTCCGCGGAGTTCCCAGGCCAAGCCTTCCGGATCTTTCGCAAGCGGCTGGTAGTTGGCGGCCATCCACCAGCGCGGCATCATGTTCGTCGGTCGAGCGCCGCTAGTGACCATTTCCAAATAGCTCTTCAAACCCTTCACCGGCGACTCGTCGAAGTGCATGCCGAGCCGCTTCATTTGATAATCGGCCGCGACCAACACATGAGCAAAGCGGCTCGAATCGGGCACGCCGCCGACGGTGATATTCTGCGGGCCCAAGAGCCGTTCGATTTCGCGCATCGTGGCTTGCAGATCGTCGCCGGCCCTCAGAGTGCGGGCGAATTCGCGGAAAGCCCGAACGCCTTCGTCGCGCGGGTTGATCGAGCAAGTGATGCCGCCATTGCGGGCCGCGTCGACGGAACGCAAAGCGACGAGCAGATCGTCGAGCTGCAAAACGGGTTGACCATTGTTGCTGCCGACGACGTCGCCGGCGGCGTTGATCGTCCAGCCTTCGGCCGGGCCGGCCAACACGATGTCATGCAGTTCGGGCATCACGAACACATAGCGCACGCGTTGCAAGCCGGCCAAGTAACGGATTTCATTGGGTAGCGGCGTGCCGGCCTTCTGGCATGCGGCAATCGCTTCTTGCAGTCGGCTCAGCGAAACCATGCGCAGCTCGGTCCGCTGATTCATGTCGCCGGGCATTTGGCCGAGGGCCTTGAGCCGAAGCGCCCGCAGTTCGGGGCGGAAGCCCGGCTCGACATCCTGCAACACGCCGTTGACATTGATCCACACGCCGCCGATCGCCTGTTGCACGACCTGCGCATGGGCAACGCGGCTTTGGCCGACCGCAAGCGCCGCCACTGAAACCAGTGCCAAGGCGCGAATCGCCGCATTCAGCCGGGTCCGACTCGTTTTGTAACCACACATGGCAACTCCTCGTCTCGAAGTTCCTGGGATCTGGATCGATCACACGTAGTTTGAAAAACGGCTGTCGCCAGCGTGGTGACGCGCTGGCCAGCCGATCACGCCGCAACGCGAGAAAACGCCCATTTTGAAATTGAAAAAGAGAAGAGGGCTTGAAAATCCCTTCAAATATCCTAATTGCTCGGTCGATCCCACGCAAGGAAATAGCGGCGCAGCCTGGGTTTAGAAACACCAGCCGCAGCGCGCCTGAAAAACAGCTCTCAACTCTGCTAGCGGATTTCCGGAACGCGGGATCGACGGGCCAAAGTAGACACTTTGGCAAATGGTAAAAACCGCGTTGCCTAAGAATTAGGCAGCCGGCTCAATGCTCGATTTCGGGCAGCCCTGCCGCGATATTGAGCGAACGAATCCAATCGTCGTAAGTGACAGCACTGCAATGATATCGGTGCATCGATTGACTGCACTTCAAAATCAAGACGAATCCGCGGCCGTCGTGGCCGGAGGAAAATGGAGTTTCACGAAGGAGATGATCCGTTATGGAAAAGTTGCAAGCCATTCAGCAACGCGCCGAGGAACTCTTCAACAAAGAGGGCATCGATTGGGCGACATTCTTCCGCGAAGTGCTCGGGGTGAACGGGATCGTTCATCGCTGCTATTCCACACCGGAAGCGCGGGCCGAATTCGAGAAGAGCACCAACTACCAGGATATCCAGCAGATGCTTTCCACGCTTCGCGGCAAAAACGCCGAGGTGCCCGTGGCCGACGAGCCGACTCGTGTCATTACGGTGCGTTTGCCGAAGAGCCTGCACGAAGCGCTTCGCGCCGAGGCCCATAACCGTCAGACCAGCATGAATCAGCTTTGCATTTCGAAGCTGTTGCAGATCATCGATCAGCAGTTCGTGCCCGCCGAGGTGTGAGGGAAAGGCTGTGAGGCTGTGAGGCTGTGAGGCTGTGAGGCTATGAGGCTATGAGGCTGTGAGGTGGAAGGACGCGCAAGCGTCCGCCGTGTGTCTTCGTACCTCAAGCCTCACAGTCTCCAGCCTCACAGCCTGTTTTAGAAAGATTCGGAGCAGACCTATAAGCCGGGTTCTGTGCGCGGCGACGGTTGCCGCTGCGCGATGGCCATTTTTCTAGGGCGCCGATTGCTCGGCGTCTCGAGCAGCCTACCCGGAAGTCGATAGCGGACCGGATCGGCCCGCCCGCCGGCGCATGCGCCGGCAGTTGCTCCCTGTTTGGCCTTGCTCCCGGTGGGGTTTGCCAAGCCAAGCCGGTTGCCCGGCCTGCTGGTGAGCTCTTACCTCGCCGTTTCACCCTTACCGCGCGCCCGCGGGCGCGCGGCGGTTTGCTTTCTGTTGCACTTTCCCGGGCCTTGCGGCCGGTGGGCATTACCCACCACCGTATCCTGGGGAGCCCGGACTTTCCTCCCGCCGCGAATCGCTTGGCCGAAGCCAAACGCCCGCGGCCGGCGGCCATCCGGTCTGCTCCGAATCCAAAGTCCACACTAGCGGCGAAGAGATGGCAATACAAGCGCGGGCCGGTTCGAACAGGATCGGGCCCCGGGCGAAACCGCAAGCGAGCTCCAAAACCGTTTGAGAAAGAAGCTCGCTTGCGGTTTCGCGCGTGGGCGGCAGAATATCGCGCTCGCCGTCAACCGGCCGCTTGCCAGAGCTTGCCTTGCCACGTGTCGCGGCGCGAAAGCTCTGCATCGACGGCCATTCGCACGGCCGGTTTATCGAGGCACCACGCCGGACCGATGAAATAGTCGGGCGGCGCGTCGCCGCTGATCCGCTCGACCACGCAGTCCGGCGGCAGAAGCTCCAAGAAATCGACCAGCGCTTGAATGTATTCGGCCCGCTCGATTAGCTGCACCTCGCCGCGAGCCACTTGCTCGGCCAACGGTGTGTTCTTCACGGCATACAGGTTGTGAATCTTCACCGAGTCGGGCCGCAGCCGAGCCAACTCGCGCGCGGTCGCGAGCATGTCGGCGTGCGATTCGCCGGGAAGGCCGAGAATTACATGCACGCAGATCTCGAAGCCCCGGCCGCGGCTGCGGGCCATCGCCTCGAGAAACGCATCGTGATGATGCCCGCGATTCATCCAGTCGAGCGACCGATCATGGATCGTCTGCATTCCATATTCGACGGAGAGGTAGGTGCGGCTGGAAATTTCGGTCAGCAACTCGAGCACTTCGTCGGGCACGCAATCGGGCCGGGTGCCAATGGCCATCCCGACGACTTGTGGATGTGCGATCGCCGATTCGTAGAGCGATCGCAGGCGGGCGACGGGGGCATAGGTGTTCGTGGCCGGCTGGAAGTAGGCCAGAAATTTTTCGACGCCGAACCACCGCCCGACCCGCCGCATTCCCTCTTCAAGCTGCCCTTCGATCGTTTGCCTCGGCAGACGCCGGCTGGGGCTGAAGCTGCGGTTGTCGCAGAAGGTGCAGCCGCCGCGAGCCACGGTGCCGTCGACGTTCGGGCAAGTCAGCCCCGCATCAAGGCTAACCTTGTGTACCCGGCAGCCGAACCGCCGGCGCAGGAAATAGTTGTAGGCGTAATATCGCAGCCCCGCCGCCCGCCAGTCGGAATCATTCTGCACGGAGATGGACATGGGGCTTAATTTGACGACACGCCACGGTGGGCTTAGGATTAGCGTTTGGTTAGGAATCGTCGCCAGGGGGGCCACGTCTCGCTCATCTTAGCGCGGCTGTCGTCCGCCAACAAGCATGTGCCCACAATGCCGTGGACATGCGACTCGACCGAGTGGCGATGCCTCGACCGAAAAGCGGCGCCATCCTCATCCCTAACACCCCGGGCTGCGAATCATCATGTTCGGCGAGTTGCAACCTATCGGCGGCGGAGATTCGATTCCATTGATGAAGCGAACGCTTCTAGTCGGGCGACGCGAAAGCTGCGACATCGTGCTCCGCTTTGCGAACGTGTCGGCACACCACTGCCAATTGAACGTCAACGGCGGCTATTGGTATATCAAAGACATGAAGAGCCGCAATGGCGTCAAGGTGAACGGCACGCGGATCACCGAAAAGCGGCTCGACCCGGGCGACGAGCTTTCGGTGGCCAAGCACAGCTACATCATCAACTATTCGCCGATGGAGTTGGGCGCGATCGGTCCGCCGCCCGTGGAGAATTTGCCGAACGACATCCTTTCGAAGTCGCTGCTGGAACGGGCCGGCCTGTCGCACAAGCCATTGCCGCGGCCGGAGCGCAAACCTCCGCGCCCCACCGACGATCGCAAGCGATACAATATATCTAGCGACGGTATCCAGCAGATTAAGGACCCGAACCGGCCGGTCTGACGATTCGCGATTGAAGGGGTCAGGCACATTTTTCGGCTGAAGCGTCGATCGCAGTTCACGTCGCCATGTGCCGAAAAATGAGCCAGACCCCGACCCGTGGACCGCTACCCGGATGGCGAAGAAGCAGAAAAAGATTCGGGCCGATTTCCGCAAGAACCGCTCGGTGCGCACTCGCCCAAGCGATCTGACTCGCCGCTTCGATGCCGACGAGGAGAAAACTCTCGATGCCGCCAGCCAAGAACGGATCAGTGGCAAAGGCGATCTGACGCGCAAGCGAACCGTCGTCGGCGAGGTCGGCGAGGAGAAGGGTGGCTTCGCGGTTCAACCGGCCGTCGACGAAGCGGTCTGCCATCGGGGCCGAGTGCTTTCCGTCCATGGGCTCACCAGCACCGTGCAGTCCGACGACGGCCGATTGCACCAATGCGCGACGCGGCGGTTGCTGAAAACTTTGAGCACCGACCAGCGCCATGTGGTCGTGGCCGGCGACCGGGTGGCGTTTCGCATCGATCGCTCAGGCGATGGGATCATCGAGCGGGTCGAGCCGCGGCATGGCGTGTTGGCCCGCAGCAGCCGTGGCCGGCAACATATCTTGGTCGCCAACGTCGATCAGATTCTCATTATCTCAAGCGCCGCCGAGCCGCGGCTCAAGCCGCATCTGATCGATCGCTTTCTGATCACGGCTGAGCAAAATCGCATCCGGCCGGTGCTGTGTATAAACAAGGTCGATCTCGTCGATCGGGCCGATTTGCAACCGTTGGTGGGCGTTTACAGCCGCATGGGATACCGGGTGCTGCTGGTTTCCGCGGCGACGGGATTCGGCGTCGATCGATTGCAAGCCTTGGTCGGTGGGCGGGCCAGCGTCGTGGTGGGGCAAAGCGGCGTCGGGAAATCGTCGCTGCTCAACGCCATTCAACCGCAGTTGCACTTGCGCGTGGCGGCGGTCAGCGCCGAATCGCAAAAAGGGCGGCACACGACGACCACGTCCGAATTGATCCCGCTCTCCCCCGGCAGCTACGTGATCGATACGCCGGGCATCCGGCAGTTTCAGCTTTGGGATGTCGTGCCGGAAGAGATCGGCGGCTGGATGCGCGATCTGCGACCGTATGTGAGTCGTTGCAAGTTTCCCAACTGTACGCACACGCATGAAGCCGGCTGCGCGGTGAAAGACGCCGTGGCCGATGGGCGGCTCGACACGCGGCGTTATGAAAGCTATTGCCAACTCTTCGCCGGCGACGACGCCTGACGAACCACAAGCCCGAAGCGCAAGCGAGGAAAACACAAGCCCGAAGCGCAAGCGAGGGACTCTCGGCGATCCACGCGCGGAAGAATAGCGAGCGCAACGCTCTATTGCACTTCTTCCTCGCTAACGCTTCGGGCTAGTGTGTGAAACGCCTTGGGCTTAGTGACTTTCTTGCTGGCGCTTTGGGCTCGCGCGCAGGGGTTACATCTGGGCGATTCGCTGCGCGAAATCTTCCGCCATCGTCCGGACACGGCGAATCACTTGGCCCAAGATCACTCCCGCGAGCGCCAACGCCACAAGCACGATCAATTGATAATACCGCGGCACGGTCATCACTTCGGCCCGTTCCGCACTGACAAAATAATCGGCGTAGCCAACCAAGAACAAATAGCCGGCCATCGATCCGGCCATCGCCAGCCACACGAGCGGCAAGCTCAATCGCAGCGCGGCCAACGCAATCACCAGAAAATAAACCACCACCAGCGGGCTTCGCGGACCATTTGCGATCGTCAGCACCGCGGTCAACAACACCAAATCGCAACTGGTCGTGATGAATTTCATCGCGGCGGGAAAATATTGCCTGCGCAGGCAGACCAGCGTTGACAACGCGACCATCGTCCAGGCGACAGCCAGCGCGGTGACGGCCGCGTGAAACCGATCATCGCTCACCCGCGGCAACTCGAGCGCGCCGATTCGCCCGCCGCGGTTGATCAATTCCACGACGTAAAAAGCCGCGATACCAACGATCCGCAGCAAGTTTGCCCGGGCCTCGGCTTCATATTGGTGCCAGCGGCTGACAATAAACCATTGCCGATCGTGCGGAGTGCCGGCGGGGATCGGATCAATCGTGGTCATGTTTGGCTCTGCGGCTAAACGAAAGCAGCGATAATTCGCCTTTGCTGGCGATCAGCACGCTAGCCCGAAGCGTAAGCGAGGACGGCCGAGCACAGCGGCATCCGTCGGCCGTTGATCCCGTGCTAACGCTTCGGGCTTAGTGTGTTGAGACAAAGCGAGCTGTGCTCTCGCCCGCTGCCGGTTCATCGCGTTCCCTTCGGGTCGCTCGTGTAGCATTACAGCATACGCCGAGCAAGCCTTCAACGCGGATTGGTTGTTTCAGCGATCGCCGCTCATTCGTGGCAGGCCACCGGTTCGCAATCGCGTTGTTCAGCCTAGAGATGCTGTCACGCTAGCGTGCGGTATGGATGGTGCGCGCCGCTTGACGCCGCGGTTGGCCGCAAGCGAAGATGAGGCCGTGCGGCTTCCCGCGCACGTTGTAGGAGCGAGCGGCTACACCGTTTTGCTTGACCCCGGCACGTTCGATTTTTGAATTTCTGTCCAGGAGATTTCTGCCATGCGCCGCCCCCACGGATCGCTCGAAATTGGCTTGCGTGCTTTCGGAGTTTTTGGAACCGCGCTGTTGGCCACAGGGCTATTGCTCGTCGCCGGCGCAAGAACGGCGAAGGCCGACGACGCTAAGCCCGACGAAGCGAAGGATTCAAAGGCCGCCAAGCCGGTGCAGTTGGCGGTAATTGAGTTGAGCGGCTCTTATCCGGAAGGAGCAGGGGAGGCTGGCCTGTTCGGCGAAGTCTCGGAAAATTTGAATCGGATCATCGAGCGCATCGACCAGGCGGGAAAGGACGAAAAGATCTCGGGCTTGATCCTGGAATTTCGCGATCTCGAGCTCGGCCGCGGAAAGGCCCATGAAATGCGTGCGGCGATCGCCCGGGTCCGTAAATCGGGCAAGAAGGTGTATGCCGATCTGCGCTCCGGCGAGGCGAGCGACTATCTGCTCGCGTCGGCATGCGACGAAATCGTCATGCCCGAAAGCGGAACGCTGGCGGTGGCAGGCGTGCGGGCGGAAGTCACGTTTTTCAAAGACTTGCTCGACAAACTCGGCATCCAAGCAGAAATCTTGCAAAAAGGCGCCTACAAGGGAACCGGTGAAATCTTTACGCGCAGCGGAATGAGCCGCGAATTTCGCGAAGATATCGATTCGCTCGTCGACGATTTTTATACCCAATTGATCGACACCATCGCCAGCGACCGAAAGCTGGATCGAGGCCGCGTCAAGGATCTCGTCGATCAGGGTATCTTTTCGGCGACCGATGCCAAAGCGGCCGGACTGATCGATCGTGTCGCCTACCGCGACCAATTGATCGACGAACTGAAGAAATCGATGCAGGCCAGCGAAATCAAGTTGGTCGAGAACTACGGCAAGAAAAAGCTCGATGAAGATTTCTCGGGCTTCAACGGATTCCTGAAACTGATGCAAATGCTCACCGGAAACGAGCCCTCGCAAACGAGCGGCAAGAATCCGAAGATCGCGGTGATTTATGCCGTCGGCGAGATCGTCGATGGCAAGGGAGGAGGCGGACTGTTCACGAGCGAAGCATGCGGCGGCGACACCATGATCAAAGCCATTCGTGATGCGGAAAGCAATCCGAAGGTGGTCGCGATCGTGCTGCGGATCGATAGCCCTGGCGGAAGCGCCCTGGCCAGCGATCTCGTGTGGCGCGAGGTGGTCACTTGCAAGAAACCGATCGTGGCAAGCATGGGGGATGTGGCCGCGAGCGGCGGCTACTATATCGCGATGGGCGCCAAAAAGATCATCGCCGAGCCGGGCACGATCACCGGCTCGATCGGCGTCGTCGGCGGCAAAGTCGCTTTGAAAGGATTGATGGACAAGGTGGGCATTACGACATCGGTCGTGAGCCGCGGCAAGAATAGCGGCTGGCAATCGGAAATCGACCCGTTCACGCCGTCGGAGCGCGAAGCTTGGTCGAAATCGATGGACGACATGTATCGGCAATTCACCACCAAGGCCGCCAAGGGGCGCAAGATCGATTTGAAGCATCTGCAAGACGATCTGGCCGGCGGCCGTGTGTTCACCGGCCGGGTGGCGGTCGGAAAAAAACTGGTCGACAGTGTCGGCACACTCGACGACGCCTTGGCGGCCGCCAAATCGCTTGCCGGGTTGAAGCCCGACGAAGCGGTGGATCGCCTGAATTTGCCGAAGCCCAAAACGCTCTTGGAATCGCTGTTTGGCGATTCGCAAGAAGACGACGAATTCATCCCGCCCCGATTGCAAAGCCGGCTGGGAAAACAACTCGGTTCCCTGGGCCGCACGTATGGCGAAGCGGAACAGTTCACACGGCTGTTCAATCGTCCGGCGGTGCTGGTGCTGCCGTATCGGTTGGAAATCAAGTAAGGACGCTTCGCAGGAACTATGCCGAAGAACGAGGCCCGCCTATTAGCGCCAAGCGAGCGGCGGCAACTCACGCTTTGCCGCTGGCTTTGGGATGAGCCTGCGGAGGGCGCGTGGAATATGGCCCTCGATGAGGCGCTTTTGGAAGCCGCCGACATTGATGGCTTGGCGACATTGCGCTTCTATGGTTGGCGAAAGCCGACTCTGTCGCTCGGATATTTTCAGCGGGCCGCGGAGCGATCGGTTCATGTCGCCAGTCGCGACTGCCCACTCGTCCGCCGGGCCAGCGGCGGCGGGGCGATCCTGCACGACGCCGAGCTGACCTACAGCCTAGCGCTGCCGACCGCCGATCGTTTGGCGGCCGCTGCGCGCGGTTTGCACGATTCGGTGCATGCCGCGCTGGTCGAAGCGCTTGCCGCGATGGGGATCGACGTTCGAATCGGCGCCGGTTCCCCCGCAAAACAAAACGAACCATTTCTTTGCTTTCAGCGGCATGGCGCGGGCGACGTGCTGCTCGGCGATGCGAAGATCGCGGGCAGCGCGCAGCGCCGCCATCGCGGCGCGATCTTGCAGCATGGCAGCGTGCTTTTGGCGCGCTCGCGCTATGCGCCGGAGCTGCCCGGCCTGGCGGAATTGACGGGCCGGCGGCTCGATCCCTTAGAATTGGCGACCGTGTTCCGGAATCGACTTGGCGAGCGGCTGAATTTGGAGTGGGAAACGTCGGCAGCACAATCGGCAATCGGCGATCGACTTCGAACGCGCGCCGAAATGATCGTGCCGGCCAAATTCGCGACCGCCGAATGGTTGAACCGGCGGTAGAATCGGTCGGTGCCCGGGCCGCGTCGCGCCAGCCCGAAGCGTTAGCGAGGGAAGCCCCGCCGCGGACCGTATTTTTCGAGCAGCGCCCACATGCCTTGGACGTATCCGTTAATAATGTTGCTTGCGCTGGCGGTCGGCTTTGTCATCAGCCGGCGGATGCAGCGCGGTTTGCCGCTTTCGCGAATGGAGCGGCTCGGAATCGGGCTAGGGGCGTTTTGCGGAGCGTTCATCGGGGCGCGCTTGCCCTTCGTGCTGACGGATTACGGCGGACTGATGAGCGGCGGGGCTTGGTTCAGCAACGGCAAGACGATCGTGACGGGAATTGTCGGCGGCTATTTCGGCGTCGAGTTGGCCAAATGGGGGCTCGGAATTCGGGTGAAGACCGGCGACTCGTTTGCTGTGCCGGTCGCCGCGGCGGTGGCGATCGGTCGACTTGCCTGCTTCAGCGCCGGCTGTTGCTACGGCACGCCGACATCGCTGCCCTGGGGCGTCGTGTTTCGAACCGCGGACGCGTTGCCCCGGCATCCGACGCAGCTCTATGAATCGGCGTTTCACCTTACGGCTGCCGTCGCGCTTTATCTGCTCTGGCGGCGGGGGGCGTTGCGGGGGCAATTGATCAAGCTGTATATCGTCGCGTATCTGGTGTATCGCTTTGGGACCGAGTTCATTCGTCCCGAACCGCGGATTTGGCTCGGCTTGACGGCGTATCAATGGACTGCGGCGGCGCTGTTGCCGGTGTTCATCGGGCTTTGGATTCGAGATGCGAACCGGCAGCCGCCGGTGATCCGCGGTGCGCCCGATTCGGCGGGCCGTTCGGCTTTTGCGGATTGAGCGTGCGCTGCCAGAGCCCGCGATGCGCGGCGCGCCGCCGGGCTGCTCGCGATCGCAACCGCAGTTGCAGGGCGTGGGACAATCGCCGGATTGGTTTGTGGGGGCGCGACACAAGAAAAATCGAGAAATTTCGGCATCGATCGCGATTGGCTCAAAAGCTGCTATTGCTCTGGTCGGATTTTGTAGCAATACTAGAAAAGGTGAAGGCCAGCGGGCGAGCCCATCGGGGGCGGCCCGGCAACGCGTGAACGAGAAGATCGCTTCGGCCAACATTCGCGCTGGCAACATCCATCGCGTTCTTTTGCAAGTTTCTGTGCACTTGCGTGCGTCGCAAGTTTCTGCCGGTTGTCTCCGTTGCGTTTGGGCGGTGATGGCCGTTGCGCGCCGCGAAGTTCCGATTCCCAACGTTTGGGGGCATGGGGACTTGCGCTGCGCCGGCTGAAACCGACCGATTCCGCGGCTTTTCCGCGATATGCGTGGTCGTGGCTGCGCGCTTGTGCCTCAGAGGTTGCGTGGTTGCGTGGGTGAGATTGATTTGCCGGCGGTTGTCCTGGCAGGATCGAATTTCGACGGCTCGGTCGTCGGGTTCGGATCCGGCCGATGCTGTTCTCGTGCACGCCGCGCCAAGGCACGGACGGACTCCTGCCACGAGACAAACCCCAGGTACGATCATGAGCGGCGGACGCGAAATTATTTCTTTTGTGGCGCAGCGGCAAGACCTCAACCAATTCCGGCGAAAGAATTGGGAG
The DNA here is from genome assembly GCA_036267355.1 of Pirellulales bacterium. Lineage (NCBI taxonomy): Bacteria > Pseudomonadati > Planctomycetota > Planctomycetia > Pirellulales > Pirellulales bacterium. The sequence goes on from DATAWG010000036.1 coordinate 83,039, forward strand.
GGAACGTTCGAGGAATATCTCGACCTCGTGGCCGCCGATCCCGCGGTGACTCGAAATGCCTTCGAGCGCGTCTACGACATGCTCATGTCGTACGGCACGTCGGTGTACGAAGTCGGCCGTGAGAAGCGAGTCCGCTACAAATTTTTCGACGACCCCGATGATGGTGGCCGCGATGCGGTGTTCGGCTTGGACAGCCCGCTGCAATCGCTGGCCAACGCGTTCAAAAGCGCGGCGCAGGGGTTCGGCATCGAGAAGCGCGTATTGCTGTTGCACGGCCCGGTCGGATCGAGCAAGAGCACGATCGCCCGGCTCTTGAAAAAAGGCCTCGAGCGCTATTCGCAAACCGACTGCGGGGCGCTCTACACGCTCGGTTGGGTCGCGCTTGCCGACCCGAACACGGTGCACTGGTGCCCGATGCACGAGGAGCCGTTGCACTTGGTGCCAGAACGCTTTCGCGGCGAAATCACCGAGAAGCTGAATGGCGGCCGGCAGGAAGGACAATCGCGAGCGAAAATCCACGGTGAATTGTGCCCCTTCTGCCGCTACGTTTATGCCGAGCGGCTTAAGCGCTACGAAGGCGACTGGACCCGCGTGGTGCACGATGTGCGCGTCAAGCGGCTCGTGCTCAGCGAAAAAGATCGCATCGGCATCGGCACTTTCCAGCCGAAAGACGAAAAAAATCAGGATTCGACCGAGCTCACCGGCGATATCAACTACCGCAAGATCGCCGAATACGGCAGCGACAGCGATCCGCGGGCCTTCAATTTCGACGGCGAATTCAATATCGCCAACCGCGGCATTGTCGAATTCGTCGAGGTGTTGAAGCTCGACGTGGCGTTTCTCTACGACCTGCTGGGCGCCAGCCAGGAACACAAGGTCAAGCCGAAGAAATTCGCGCAGACCGATATCGACGAAGTGATTCTCGGCCATACCAACGAGCCCGAGTATCGGCGGCTGCAGAACAACGAGTTCATGGAAGCCCTGCGCGATCGGACCGTGAAGATCGACGTGCCGTATGTCACCAAGCTTGCCGACGAGATCAAGATCTACGAGAAGGACTACAACCGCCAAAAAGTGCTCGGCAAGCATATTGCCCCGCACACGATCGAAATGGCCGCGATGTGGGCGATCCTGACCCGGCTTGAAGAGCCGAAAAACGCGAACCTTTCGCTGCTGCAAAAGCTCAAGCTCTATAACGGCAAGACGCTCCCCGGCTTCACGGAAGACAACGTCAAGGAGCTGCGCGAGCAGGCCGTGAACGAGGGAATGCAAGGCATTTCGCCGCGCTATGTGCAAGACAAGATCTCGAATGCCCTGGTGGCACATCCCGACGCGAAATCGATCAATCCCTTCATGGTCATGAACGAACTCGAGGCGGGGCTCAAGCACCATAGCCTGATCAACCAAGAGGAAACCCGCAGCCAATATCGCGAGCTGCTCGGCGTCGTGAAGCAGGAGTACACGAATATCGTGAAGAACGAGGTGCAGCGAGCCATCGCCGCCGATGAAGACGCGCTCAAGCGGCTCTGCGGCAACTATATCGACAATGTGAAGGCCTACACGCAGCGCGAAAAAGTGCGCAACAAGTTCACCGGCCAATACGACGAGCCCGACGAGCGGCTGATGCGGTCGATCGAAGAAAAGATCGACATTCCCGACAGCCGCAAAGACGATTTCCGCCGCGAGATCATGAACTACATCGGCGCCTTGTCGATCGACGGCCGAACGTTCGACTACAAGACGAACGAGCGGCTGTACAAGGCGCTCGAATTGAAATTGTTCGAAGACCAGAAAGACACGATCAAGTTGACCAGTCTGGTGTCGAATGTCGTCGATGCGCAGACGCAGGCCAAGATCGACGTGGTCAAAGGCCGCTTGATCCGCGACTACGGTTACGACGAAGAAAGCGCGACCGATGTGTTGAACTACGTCGCCAGCATATTTGCCCGAGGAGATGCTAAATAGGGTTAGGGGTTAGAGTGAGGTGTTAGGGGGCGCGCAAGCCTGCTTCCCTCGCCCCTCGCCCCTCGCCCCAGCCCCCAGCCCCCAGCCATGCTAAAAATCGATCAAGACGGACGGCGGTTCAAGCAGATCGTTCGCGGCAAGGTTCGCGACAATTTGCGGAAATATATCACGCATGGCGAGATGATCGGCCGCAAGGGGCGGAATCTAATCAGCATTCCCTTGCCCCAACTCGACGTGCCGCATTTTCGCTATGGCCAAAACGGTTCCGGCGGCGTCGGCCAGGGCGAGGGCGAGGTGGGCACTCCGATCGCCGGCGGCGCCCCGCAGCCCGGCCAGGGCCAGGGCAACGCGGGAAGCGATCCCGGCGCGCATATTCTCGAAGTCGATGTTTCGCTCGAAGAGCTGGCCGAGATTCTGGGCGACGAGTTGGAATTGCCCCGGATCGAGCCGAAAGGAAAAGCGAACATCACCGACGAAAAGGCGCGCTACACGAGCGTCCGCCGCACCGGCCCCGAGTCGCTCCGCCACTTCCGCCGCACGTATATGGAAGCCCTGCGCAGGCAGATTTCCTCGAATTCCTACGACGCCGGTTCGCCGCGCGTGATTCCGATCCGCGAAGACAAGCGTTATCGATCGTGGACCACCACGCCCATGCCGCAAACCACGGCGGTCGTGGTTTACCTGATGGACGTTTCCGGCTCGATGACCGACGAGCAGAAACAAGTCGTTCGCACGACGGCCTTCTGGCTCGACACCTGGCTCGGCAGCCAATACGACGGCATCGAGACGCGCTATATCATCCACGACGCCGTGGCCCGCGAGGTCGATGAAGAAACGTTTTATCACACCCGCGAAAGCGGCGGCACGCGGATCAGTTCGGCGTATAAAGTTTGCGCCGAATTGATCAAGCAAAAGTTCGCCCCTTCGGAGTGGAACATTTATTGCTTCCAGTTCTCCGACGGCGATAACTGGGGCGAAGACAACGAGCAAAGCCTGCGGATCTTGCGCGAAGAACTCATTCCAGCTTCGAACCTGTTCTGTTATGGCCAGGTCGAAAGCCCGTACGGCAGCGGCGAGTATATCCGCGCCCTGCGGTCCGCCTTCGGCGGCGCCCACGACAAACTGACGCTGGCCGAAATTGAAAACAAAGAAGGCATCTACGACGCAATCAAATCGTTTTTGGGAAAAGGAAAGTAGGAAAGGGCGAGGGTGAGGGGTTAGAGACGCGGCAAGCGATTGCCAAGCCCTATTCGCTGCACACACTCCGTCCCCACAACCGTAGTCCCTCACCCGTCACTCTCACCCGTCACCCTCGCTCTTCCCCCATGGCTTCCGTCGACGTTTTTGAACCCCTGCCGCCGCACCTGGCCGATATTCAACGGCAAATGGAAGGCTATGCGCGCGGGCATGGGCTGGATTTCTTTCCCACCATCTTCGAAGTGGTCGAAGCCGACCAGCTCAACGAAGTGGCCGCCTACGGAGGGTTTCCGACCCGCTATCCGCATTGGCGGTTCGGCATGGAATTCGAACAACTCGCGAAGGGGTATGCCTATGGGCTGCAAAAGATCTACGAACTCGTGATCAACAACGATCCGTGCTACGCCTATTTGATGAAATCGAATGAGCTCACGGATCAAAAGCTGGTGATGGCGCATGTGTATGGCCATTGCGATTTCTTCAAGAACAACTTCTGGTTCAGCAAGACGAATCGCAAGATGATGGACCAGATGGCCAACCATGGCATGCGGATCCGCCGCCACATGGATCGCTTCGGCGTCGAAGAGGTTGAAAACTTTATCGATGCCTGCCTGAGCATCGAAGACCTGATCGACATCCATCTGCCGTTCATCAAGCGGCACGAAGAAAGCGTCAAGCCCAAGGCGCTGGAAGACGATGCCCACGACGAGCCGTCGGGCCGCTTCGCAGCCAAGGGCTATATGGAATCGTTCGTCAATCCGCCGGAAGTGCTCTCGGCCGAGGCCGAGCGGCGGCGGGTCGAGCGCCGGCAAAGCGAGCAGTTTCCAAGCCAGCCGGTGCGCGATGTGATGCTGTTCGTCTTGGAAAATGCCCCGCTGAAGCCGTGGCAGGCCGACGTGCTCTCGATCATCCGCGACGAAGCCTATTATTTTGCGCCGCAAGGCCAGACCAAGATCATGAACGAAGGTTGGGCCAGCTATTGGCACTCGACCATCATGACCCGGCAAGGCATCCAGCCGGCCGACTTGATTTGCTATTGCGACCACCATAGCGGCACCATGGCCAGCTCTTCGACCCGATTGAATCCCTATAAGCTCGGCATCGAGCTGTTCCGCGACATCGAAGATCGTTGGAATCGCGGCCGCTTCGGCAAAGACTTCGACGAGTGCGACGACTATGTCGCCAAGCATCATTGGGACACCGCCGCCGGGCTGGGAAAGCAGAAAATTTTCGAGGTCCGCCGGATTTACAACGACCTGATGTTCATCGACGAATTCCTGACGCTCGATTTTTGCCGCCAGCACAAGTTGTTTTCGTTCGGCTACAACCCCGGCAACGACGCCTACGAAATCGAAAGCCGCGAGTTTCCGCAAATCAAAGAACGCCTATTGTTCAATCTGACGAATATGGGCCGGCCGCAAATCGCCGTGCGCGACGGCAACTACAAAAATCGCGGCGAATTGTTTCTCGAACACACATTCAACGGCTTGGAACTGAAAACCGGCTACGCCCAAGACACGCTGGTGAACCTCTACCGCCTGTGGGCCCGGCCAGTACACATCGAGACGGTCATCGACGAGGTGAAGACCACATTGTCATACGACGGGCATGAACACAAAGGCACGCAGGTGAAATAAGGCTCCAGGCTGAAGGAAGAAGAACGCAACCACGGATGACACGGATGACACGGATGAAAAACAGATTTGCTGGAAGTCAAACGTGGAACGACTGCGGCGCAACCCCGGCTTCGATTTCCGCCGCTTTCGTATCCGTTTCATCCGTGTGATCCGTGGTTGTTTCTTCGTTGCAACTTGAGACAAGCATAAAGCGATCGATCCCGCCCAAAAACTCAGCCATTTTCGTCGCCGAAGCTGCGAGCGGACTAGCGTGGCTCGGCAAATTGACCGCAAATCCGGCATGGCTATTGCAGCCGATGGTGTTCGCCGTCCGATAAGAGAGAAAGGCAAATCCCCAGCGTGATTCGAGGGGGGAAATTAGCTATGTTGTTGCAATCCCACACCGCCAAAATCCTGAATTCGATTCCGCTCTTCGCGCACACCCTGCATCCACACTCCCTGGACTGCCAGGAGGCAGGTCAGCGGCTGCATACCGAAGTCACCGCCCACGAAACTTTGGCGCTCGCTTTTGCTCGCTTCGAGCTGGAATCGGCTCCGCTGGCCGGCGCTTCGATCGATCGATTGAAGGCCGTCGCCGAGGACCTTTCGCGGCGGTTGACGTATCTCTTGGAGCCGATTAGCCCGGTGGAGGTCGACGCCGGCAAATGCGTCGTGCAGCTTCGGTCGAACCCGCCCCAACGCGATGAAGCCGGCGCCAGCTACTACGAATTGCTGGTCGAGCATGGGGGAAAATTGAGCCTCCGCCGGTGGACGAAAGAACCGAGCGCCGCCCGGCAAGCGATTCCCTCCCAAGTCACCAGCGAAGTCTTCTTGCGTCTAGTGGCCGACTTCTCCGCCGCCGCAAGCTGATCGGCGGTCAGCACGGCAACGACGAGCCGTATCACGCGAAGACGTATCACGTGGAGCCGCGGGGGAAGCGAAGGAGAGAAAAAGAAAGTTGGCCGCCCGTGCGATACCAAGCCACCCGGCCGCTCGCTCTTCGCGCGAGAGATGACGATAGCGTGCCGACTATTGCCGGCCTTTAGTCTCTTCTTCGCTTATCCCCCGCGTCCTCCGCGTCTCCGCGTGAGTCTGTCGGTCGTCTGTCTTCGACTGCCTTCAAAACGCTTGCCAACCGCTGCCGCGTGCCCTAAAAAGGGCATACGCAGTGTTTTCTTTCGCGCCCCCATCCGGAGCCGGTTGCAAGATGAGTCATGCCAATCGTGGAGAGTCGGAAGTTGCGCTCAAGCCCGCCGACGGTTGGCATTGCAGCCATCTCTTCTACCGATTCGATCGTGGGCGTCTGGCGGCGATGAGCGCCGCGGAGATTCAGGCCGGGCGAGAGCAATTCGCCGCCACGCTCGATCCCGAATCGGCCGACGCCCCGGCGCGGCTGCAAACCTCGGTCGTCGCCGGTCATAAGGCCGATTTTGGCCTCATGCTGCTCGATGCCGATCCGCTGAAGGTCGACGCCGTTCATCAGCGTTTGATGGCTGGCCCGCTGGGGTCGGCGCTCGAGCCGACGTATTCGTTCGTATCGATGACCGAGGTGTCGGAATACGTGCCGACGGTCGAGCAATATGGCCGTCGGTTGGTCGAAGAGGGGACGCCGGCGGATAGCCCTGCTTTCGCGGCAAAGGTGAAGGCCTACGAAAGCCGCGAGGCGATGATGCGCGTACAGCGGCTGACGCCCGATCTGCCCCCCTGGCCGAACACCTGCTTCTACCCGATGAACAAGAAGCGCAAGGTGGGCGAGAATTGGTTTCTGCTGCCGATCGAAGATCGCCAGAAGTTGATGGCCGAGCATGGCCGAACCGGCATGACGTTCGGCGGCCGCGTGACGCAGCTCATCACGGTCGGCCTGGGCTACGACGATTGGGAATGGGGCGTGACGCTATGGGCCCGCCGGCCCGAGTTTCTCAAAGACATCGTCTATCGCATGCGGTTCGACGAGGCGAGCGCCCGCTACGCCGAATTCGGGCCGTTCTATGTGAGCTACATCATGCCGCCAAAGGCCATGCTCGATCATTGCCGCGTCGGCGTAGGTCAGGCTTTCCAGCCTGACAAACCTCCAACCGGCGCCAATCAAAACAGGGCATAAGCCACATGCTAGGCCTCCAGAATTTGAGCGTTGCCGCAAAACAGTGGGCACATGCCCCCATCATATTGCTCATGGCCATCGGTACGTTAGTTGCCTGGCCAACCGTTTCGTCGGGCCAAGCTCCGCAAAATGGCAAATGGGTCAATATCTCGGACAGCGTCGTCGCCAAATTGGCCCGCGAGGGGAAGAAAATCGGCTGGCCGGGGCTCACCAGCGGCGTCGGTGTCGACCGCACCAATGGCGATGTGTACATGGTCGTCTGCGACAATGGTCTGTGGAAAAGCTCCGATCATGGCGCCACGTTTGTCCGCGTCGACGGCGGGAATGTCACCGGACGCTGTGAAACGGGCTTCGGCCTCGATATCGACCCCGCCGGCAATCGGCTCGCCTGCATCACCGTCTACGGCAATTCGGCCATCAGCCTCGACGCGGGCAAGACGTGGCAAAAATGCTCGCAAAGCCACTTGGATTGCGTCGCCGTCGCTTGGCCGGAAACGAGCCTGCTGGCGATCAAGCATGAAAGCGGCGGCGTTTTAATCGTCAGCCCCGACGGCGGAAAAACCTGGAAAACGCTGGACAAGGGATTCAACGGCATCGGGCTGTTCGATGCGAAAACGTTCGTCGGCTGCAAAGCTAAGGGCATCGTTCGCAGCACCGACGGCGGCCAGACCTGGACAGCCGTCTCCGATCTCAGGCCAAGCGGCAAGGCGATGCGCGTGTTCAAGGGAATCGGCTATTGGGTCGGACCGCATGGCTTGCTCGTAAGCCGCGACCAAGGGGCGACTTGGTCGCCCCTGGGAAAACCGGTCGAGTGCTCGCTCGGTCCCTATTTTGGCAAGGACGAACGCAACATCGTTGTGCTGGGCAAGCAGGGGATCATGAAAACCACCGATGCCGGTCAAACCTGGAAGCTCGCCGCGCCGCTACCGCACGGTGTCGACGGCGACTACATGTGCCAATGCGGCTGGGACCCGACGAACAACATCTTCTACGCCGGCAAGATGGGAAAACCGACGTTCAAGTTTCAGCCGTAGGTGCGACGCAAGGAACAAACCTGGCCGCAAAGCGCTAGCGAGGAATCACACTAGCCCGAAGCGTTAGCGAGGAATCACACTAGCCCGAAGCGTTAGCGAGGGCGGCGCCACGCGGCGCGCTCGCCAACGCTTCGGGCTTGCATTCGGCGGAGAGGCTTCAATCATGGAACGTCGCAAATTCTTGCAGTTGGGCGCCGGGGTCGCTGTTTGCGGCACGGCGGGCGTTCTTCGCCCCGATGGCAACTCCTTCGATTGCCAACCGGCAGCCGTGCCGCCGGCATTCAGCATCGTGCCGGTCGTGGGCGACGGCAAATGGATCTGGAACCAGCCGCCGAAGAACGAAACCGGCTATCTCGAACCGCGCCCGTTCCATCTCAAAATTGGAATCGAATTGAATGGCCGGGGGGGCGCATCCCAAATTCAAGCCACCACGCCGGCCCCGATCGAAGTTCCCGAGCAAAAACTCGAGGAGCCGGCGATCAAGACCGACGGATGCCAGGCGACGATCCGCGATGTCGGCCCGGATGCCAGCCAATTGTATCTCACGGCCGACGAAATCGCTCCCGGCCAAAAAATCTCAGCCTCCGTGGAATACAGGCTCACCGCCTACAAGCAATACATGGGCTACGTTCGCGATCAGTTTCCGCGCCAGCAAAAGCCCCCTCGCGACGTGGCCAATTTGTATCTGGGCGATAGCCCCGGCATCCAGACGCGGATCAAGGAAGTTCGCCTGCTGCTCGACGAACTGCGTGGCGACACGCAACACCCCTGGGACCTGGCCAAGAAATTCGCGGATTGGATTCCGCATCACATCAAGCCGCAAGTGCGGCCGTATACGAGCGTCACGGCGGCGCTCGACGATCGCCAAGGGGCGTGTGCCGAGATGTCGGCCGTGTTCGTCGCCCTCTGCCGTGCGGCAGGAATTCCGGCCCGGCTCGTGTGGGTGCCGGATCACAATTGGGCCGAGTTCTATCTCATCGATGAACAAGGAGAAGGGCACTGGATTCCTGCTCACACGGCATGCTATTTCTGGTTCGGTTGGACCGGAGCGCATGAGTTGGTGTTGCAAAAGGGAGATCGGCTGCGGATGCCGGAGCGCGGCAACCGCCTGTTCCGCTTGCAAGAGGATTGGCTGCGCTGCTCCGGGCGCAAGCCGCAGGTGCGCTACATCGCCGAACTGACCCCGCTTCCGGCCAGCACCGGCGCCGATCCTGGACCGGGCGCGCGGACAAAGATGGCCAACGGCGAATGGAAAGTCGTCGGCAAGCACCCGCTCGATCAATATTTGCGGCGATAGAACCAATGGCATCGATAACCGGCCGGCGCCCGTCGCTTACGCTTCGGGCTAGCGGGGCCGGTGAAGTGCGGCGATCGTAGCCCGAAGCGTTAGCAAGGAACGATCTGCGAGTCGGCGAGACGCATCTTTTGCCGCCGCTCGACCGCCAGGATCGGAAGGAAGCGCAATAGATTTATGAAAGGCGAGGTCGTTTATCTGTATGCCTTCGATGTCGCCGATGAAATCAAGATGGCGAAGATCGAAAACATCCTCGCCGACAAGCCGATTCCTTTCGAGCTCCCCTCCGACCGCACCCTGCCCCGCGATGTGCAGTTCTACAAACCGCTGGCGATCGAGCCTCAAGCGCAATCGACGCTCGCAGGCCGGCCGGTGCGGCTGCTGATCCGCATCTACGAAGTCGGCGTCGTGTCGATCGCCATGCGCGTGTCGTTCGAGGTCGAGCGGCTCTGCGCGCTCTTGCCGTTTCACAAGCCGGTGCTCGATGATCGCCGCACATTCGACGCGTTCGCCCGCGATTTATGCCGCCAAACATGCGAGAGCTTGCAAGATGTGATGATCCGCAGGTCGTCGGCGTCGGAGCCCGAGGCGTATACGGTTTTCTGCCTGACCCAGATCGACGATGTCGCGGATGTAAACGCCTGGCTGGCCGGGCAGCACCGCGAGGCGGCCGAATTGCTGACCGAATCGGAGCCGGGAACGCTCAGCGAAACGCAGGTGGCCGAGGTGGTGCGCATCCGCCGATCGTTCGCCAAGACCGACGCGGTGGTCGTCGATTGGGACGCCGCGCTGGCGATCGATCTGACCGGCTATATCGACGACGTGCTCTACGTGCTCGAACTGGCCAATTTGCAGCTCGAAGAATACCGCGTCATGGATGAGCGGCTCGACGGCTATCTGGACCGGGCCTATGAAGACGTGAAGTCGCACCGCTTCGGATTCTTCGGCACGTATTCCAAAACGCTCGCGGCATTGCGGGCTTTTCGCGTCGATGTGACGAAGCTGAACGACGAAGTGACTCACATCAGCAAATTTTTCGGCGATTGGCACCTGGCCCGGGTGTATCTCGGCGCCCGCGAGCGATTCTATCTCGACCAATGGCGCAACAGCGTCGAAGACCGCCTGAGCCAGGTAGACAATCTGTATACCGTGGTGAATTCCGACGTCGGCAACAAGCGAATGCTGTGGATGGAAGTGCTGGTGCTGATTTTCTTCGCCGTCGATTTGTTCGCGATTTTGGTGTTGAAGCGCTGACGCGCCCGGCGTTTCAGCCTTCGGGCAGTTTCATTGGCACCGCGTCGGCTTCGGCGAGGATTCGCTCGGCTTGGATGAGATGGGCGGCCGCGTGCGGGCCTTCGTCTTCGGCGGCGACCAAAAGTTTTCCCTTTTCGACTTCCTGGTCGTAGAAATTCGCCAGTTCCTTTTCCACGCCGCGCGACATCATCGCGCCCACCAAGCTGCCGAAGGTAGCGGCGCCGGCCACGATCACTCCGCCGGCGATCAAAAATGCGATTCCGCCTGTCGCTATGGCGCTGATGAGCGCGGCCACGCCGCCGACGACCGCCCCGACTGCGCCTCCCGCCACCGCCTTTTCCGCCGTCGTGGTCCCTGCCGGGTCTTGATGTTCGAATTCCTGAAACAATCGCTCGCGATGCTTATCCGAGCAAATCACCGTGATCTGATTGCGCGTAAAACCGGCGCCGAGCAGATTCTGAACGGCGCGGTGCGCTCTTTCCACGGAGTCGAAAATCCCGACGCGAATCGGTCGCTCTTGCATCGCAGACGAATCGGCCATAATCGGTTCCTTGAACGAATTGACCACCCTGTTGCCCCATTAACCTAGCGAAAACCAAAGCAAAAAACCAGCAGTGCGCGGCCGGGCCGGCGACGCACTGCTGGGCCAATGAGGTTCCACTCCGACGGTTATCGGGCGTGGGCGTGGATGCCTTCCTTGATTTCCTCGATCAGTTTGCTGTTGAAAGCCGGCAAATCGTCGGGCTTGCGGCTGGTCACGAGCCCGTTATCGACAACCACCTCTTCGTCGACCCATTCCGCCCCGGCGTTCTTGAGGTCGGTCTGCAACGATGGCCAGGAGGTCATTTTGCGGCCTTTGACCAAGCCCGCGTCGATCAGAGTCCAGGGACCATGGCAGATCGCAGCAATCGGTTTTCCGGCATCGGCAATCGCTTTGACGAATTCCAACACTCGGTCGTCCCGTCGCAATTTGTCGGGATTCATCACGCCGCCGGGGAGCACCAAGGCGTCGTAATCGTCGGGATTGGCCTGGTCGAGCGTGCGATCGACGTCCACCTTGCGGCCCCAGTCGGTCATGTTCCAGCCCTTGATCGTCCCGGCCTTCGGTGCAATCACATCGACCCGGGCGCCTTCCTTTTCCAGCGATTCCTTCGGCGATTCCAGTTCGGCTTGTTCAAAACCATCGGTCGCGATGATCGCAACACGTTTTTCATTAAGCTCTGACATAAAATACTCCTTTGGTCACGGAGACAATTGCCCGCTGACAATCGGGGCAACTTTCGTACCGCCTTTCCAGGAAGAATTGGACATTCGCGGCTGTTTTGCGGGCTTTCGCTGGCAGGACGGCAAGCGTTCCGTGTTTCGGCCGATCAGTATCAGCGTTGGGAACGGCGGTTGCGAAGGTGTTTTACAATGCCGTGTCGATCGATCCAAGACAGGGGAAATTACCATGAGCGGCTTTCATCCTTGGCATGATGTGTCGCTTCCGGCCGATCGAAAGGCATGGTTTCCGGCAGTCATCGAGATTGCCAAGGGCTCGAAGGTGAAATACGAGCTCGACAAGAAAACCGGGCTGCTGCGGGTCGATCGGATTCTGTTCAGCGCGGTCTACTATCCCGAGAACTACGGTTTCGTGCCCCAGACGTTCTGCGCAGACGGTGATCCGCTCGACGTGCTCGTGCTGTGCGAAGAGGCGATCCTTCCGACGGCGATGATGCGGGTTCGGGCCATCGGCTTGATGCCGATGCGCGACGAGAAGGGGATCGACGACAAGCTAATTGCCGTGCATATCGACGATCCCCACTATTCCCAGATTTTCGGGCTCGAAGACCTTCCCTCGCATCGGCTCCGAGAATTGGAGCAGTTCTTCCGCGACTACAAGATGTTGGAGGATAAGAAAGTCGACGTTGACGGTTTCCGTGCTGCGAGCGCCGCGTTCGAAATTCTGGAAGCGGCAGTCGCGCTCTACGAGCAAAAATTCGGCTTGCGATAAGGAGGCCATCGGCGGCAAAGGAGGTTTCCGCTTCCGCTTATCGCCGCCCTATTTCGCTGCGGTATACCGCCGCCCTATTTCGCCGCTTTGTGTCGCGCTCTTGTGCGGGCCGCTTTCTTTGCCGACGCGGTTTTTGCGGTAGCGGGACGGTTGCCGGCAGCTTTGCCGCCGAGCCTGCCCCCTTTCTTAGCCGATGTTTTATCCATTTTCTTTCCGCGGCCCGAGCCGCCGGGCTTTTTGCCCCCCTTCGTCATGTTGTTCACGGTCGCCCAGGCTCGGCGTTCCGCTTCTTTCTCCGATACGCCGCGATCCTCGTATCCTTCTTCGATGTGCTCGGCTTGCCGCTTCTGTTTGCCCGTGTACTTTGATTTGTCGCCTCGTGGCATGATCGAATCTCCTGCGACTTTCAATGTGGAACCTCGTGCGCCGATAATGCGAATTCTATGCCGTGTGCGGCGTAACGAAGCGTAATCGGCACGCGATGCGCTGTGTTCAGATTTGCGTTCCGCATGACCGACCGAATCTACGAGGCTTCCTGCAATGACGCTGGCAAACTATCGACAAAAGCGTGATTTCAAACGCACTCCCGAGCCGAGCGGCCGGAAATCGAAAAGCTCGCGTGAAAAAAAAGTCTGGCGAAAGAAAGGCTTTTCCTTCGTCGTCCAAAAACACGATGCCTCGCATCTGCACTACGATTTTCGCCTCGAACTCGACGGCGTCCTGAAGAGCTGGGCCGTCCCCAAAGGGCCGAGCCTCGACCCAAGCCAAAAACGGCTGGCCGTCGAAGTCGAGGATCATCCGCTTGAGTATGGATCGTTCGAGGGAACGATTCCCCAAGGCGAGTATGGCGGCGGCACCGTCATGCTCTGGGACCACGGCGTGTGGGAACCACTCGAAGATCCGCAAGCCGGATATCGCAACGGAAAACTGAAGTTCAACCTCCACGGCGAAAAGTTGAAAGGCGAGTGGCTGCTGATCCGCCGCCATGGTCCACAAACCGCCAAACCGCAATGGCTGCTGTTCAAGGTGCGCGATGCCCAAGCGCGGGATGAAACCAAATTCGACATCGCCGAGGCCGAGCCGCTCAGTGTCAAAACCGGCCGCGATCTGAATGAAATCGCCGCGGACAAGCGGAGCGTTCATCACAGCAATCGAGACTCCAAGAAATCGGCGCCGGCGAAATGGGTTCCTCATTCGACGAACGGAACCGCAAAGCGCAGCGCCAGGGAATCGAGCAAGGCGGTTTCGACCAGTGCAGCATCGCGAAAAGCGAACTCTTCGGCACGTGGCAAGAAGGCGAAGCCGCCGGCAAGCGTTGCTCCGCAATTGCCGACGCTTGTCGAGGCGGCCCCCGACGGCGACGAATGGTTGCACGAAATCAAATTCGACGGCTACCGGATGATCTGCACCGCGAACGGAGCCGACATTCGCTTCGTGACGCGCAACGATCTCGACTGGTCGGAAAAGCTGCCCGAGTTGGTTGAGGCGGTCGCCAAGCTCGATCTGCAGCACACGATCCTCGACGGAGAGGTCGTGGCCTTCGACGACGATGGAGTGACTGAATTCCAACTGCTGCAGAATGCTTTTCGCGATCGGAAGCGGCAGAAGCTGACGTTCATGGTGTTCGATCTGCTGTTTCTCGATGGAGAAGACTTGCGCGGTTTGCCGCTGGAAGAGAGAAAGGCCCGGCTCGCGGAGTTGGGATTGCCGACCGACCGCGGCCGAGTGCGGCTCGTGGAGCACATCGAAGGCAATGGCCCGGTGTTCTTCGAGCAGGCGCAAAAGCGCGGCTTGGAGGGCGTCGTCTCGAAGCGCCGCGATCGGCCATACTCTTCCGGCCGTGGAATGGATTGGGTGAAAACAAAGGCCCATCAGCGGGCCGAATTCGTCGTGGGCGGCTTCACCGACCCGGGGGGCTCGCGAGCCGGTTTCGGCGCCCTGCTGGTCGGCTATCACGACGGCGACAAGAAGCTTCACTATGCGGGCCGCGTCGGCACGGGCTTCACAGACAAGACGCTGGCCGATCTGAAATCCCGCTTGCAACCGCTGGAACAAACGAAATCACCGTTTGACTCAGCTTCGCCGGGGCTTGGCCGAATGAAGGGCGTCCACTGGGTCCAGCCCGACCTCGTGGCCGAGATCGCCTTCAGCAATTGGACCAACGACCGCTTACTCCGGCAGCCGTCTTTTCAAGGCCTGCGGGAAGACAAGCCGGCCAGCGCCGTGATTAAAGAAACGCCCCACCCGACCCCCGACTCCGAGCCGCAGCCAACCACGACCAAAGGCTCGCCAGCGCGCGCGGGCGGCAAGTCGCGGAAACCAGCCCGCGGATCGGCGGATCGCCACACCAAGGCAAAGCCGGCAGGTCGAAGCCGCAAGACCGACGGTGCAGATGGTACAGCGACCTCAAAGTCGCCAAAGCCGTCTCGCAACGGCGCGGCGGAGACATCGATCGACGGCGTGCGGCTCACGCACCCCGATCGGGTGCTGTTTGCCGAGGCGGATGCGACGAAGCGCGATCTGGCTCAGTATTATGTCGACATTGCCGACTGGATTCTGCCGCGCGTGGTCGATCGACCACTTTCGATCGTTCGCTGTCCCGGCGGGGCGGGGGGCGAACGCTTCTTTCAAAAGCATCCCGGCGAGATCGCCCCGAAAGAGCTCCGCCGCGTACCGATCCGCAACAGTTCGGGCGTGGAAGATTATCTGGTGGTCGAGGATGAAAAGGGCCTCGTGGCTTTGGCCCAAATCGCCGCCCTGGAAATTCATATTTGGGGATCGCAGCGCAATTCGCTGGAAAAGCCGAACCGGATCATTTTCGATCTCGATCCCGCCCCGGATGTCGCTTGGCAGACGGTCGTCGAAGGGGCGCTTGAAATGCGAACGTTTTTGCAGGAAATCGGATTGGAGAGTTTCGTCAAAACGACGGGCGGCAAAGGATTGCATTTGGTGGCGCCCATCGCGCGGCGACACGATTGGGAATTTATCGCCCAATTCACGCATTCGGTGGCTCTCGCGGTCGAGCGGGCCGCGCCGGACAAATACGTCTCGAACATGTCGAAAAAGAAGCGCACCGGCAAGATTTTCGTCGATTACTTGCGGAATCAGCGCGGCGCGACTTCCGTGGCTCCCTTTTCAACGCGCGCGAAGCCGGAAGCGCCGGTGTCGATGCCGCTCGCCTGGAGCGACTTGCCGCAAACGAAAGCGGCGAATCAATTTCTCATGGCGGAAACTCCGCAGCGACTGAAATCGCTTTCCAAAGATCCATGGGCCGACATCGACAAGATTCGCCAAGGAATCACCGCGTCCATGGCCAAACATCTCGATGCATTGGCAAGGGAATAACCCGTTTCGGCACAACGATTGCCGCATACCTACACCAAGAAGGAGGAATCATCCATGATCCGCAAATTGCCATCCGGAGAGTTCCGCTTGTATTCGAAAAAGACCGATCCGCGCACCGGCAAGCGGCGAAACCTGGGCACCTTCAACTCGCGCCGCTCCGCCGAAAAGCACGAACGGGCCGTGCAATATTTCAAACACCACTAACGTGCCGAATTGCCGAACATTCAAACAGTCGCAGCTATGCCTCGGTCAAAAACTTCTCCCAGTTCCAAATCGACGAATTCCAAGTCGAAAACGAATTCCCGCGCCACAGGCTCGAAGTCGCACGGCAAAGGAACCGACAAACGCTGGGTTAAAAAGGTGAAAACGGTTTCCACGTTTCCCCCCCAGGGAACCTTTACCAAGGGACCACAAGAAATCGCCGAGACATTGGCCGACAAGAAAGTCAGCCCCAAGGGAATCGGCTCCGGCATCCGCATGGTGCAGTATTTCATCAACCGTGGAGGCAAGGGACTCTCAGCAACGCGTCGCAAGAAACTGGAGCGAGCGAAAGAAATCCTGCACGAAAAACTCGAAGCCCAAAAGAAGAAAAAACGGGAGAAAAAAAGCCCGGCCGCTTCCAAGAACGATCGGCAGTGAGCTATAACGCGGCCTTAAGCAAACCGTCGGTCCGGCCGATTATTCTCGCCCATGAACATCCTCGTCTTCACGGCGCTAACGTGGCTGGGATCATTGGCGGCCGGATTCGTGGGCTCGCTGACCGGGTTGGGCGGGGGCGTGATCATCGTGCCTCTGCTGGTGCTCGTATTCGGTGTCGATGTGCACTATGCGATCGGTGCTTCGCTGGTTTCCGTCATTGCCACATCCTCGGGCGCGGCGGCGGCTTATGTTCGCGAAGGATATTCGAATCTCCGAGTGGGGATGTTCCTGGAGATTGCGACGACGACGGGCGCTCTCGGCGGCGCTTTTCTGGCGATGGTTGTTCCGGCCGGGGCCATCGCCGTGGTGTTCGGCATTGTGCTGCTTGTTTCGGCCTATCTGGCCTCGCGGCCTCGGCCGGAACAGTTGCTCGACGATCGGTCCGACAAGATTGCCACGCTGCTACGCATGGATTCGACGTGCCCAACGCGCGACGGGCCGCAGAGGTATCATGTTCAGAATGTGCCGGCCGGTTGCGCCGTGAGCCTCATCGCCGGCGTGCTTTCCGGACTGCTCGGCATCGGCGGGGGCGCGTTCAAAGTGCTGGCGATGGATCAGGCGATGCGGCTACCGTTCAAAGTGTCGACCACCACGAGCAATTTCATGATCGGCGTGACCGCAGCCGCCAGCGCCGGCATTTACTTGAGCCGGGGATATATCGACCCCGGAATCGCCATGCCGGTGATGCTCGGCGTCCTCGTCGGCTCCGTGTTGGGAACACGGGTGTTGGTGAGGATCGAGCCGCGAATTTTGCGAATCGTGTTCGGCGTCGTGATCTTGGCCTTGGCGGTGCAAATGATTTACAAAGGCCTGAGCGGTGGAATCTAGCCATGCCACAACAGACATCACCGCAGCCCGATAAACCCGGTTGGACGGACAAGAAAGTCGAGTTGATCGTCGGTCAATTGTTGCGCGCGGGAGTGATTCTGGCGGCGGCGGTGGTGCTGATCGGCGGGGCGGCCTATCTCGTCAAATATGGAACGACGGAGCCGCAGTACAAGACGTTTCACGGCGTGCCGGCCGATTTGAAAAGCCCGACGGGAATCATCGCCGCGGCGGTCGGCTTGCGCCCGCGAGGGCTGGTCGCCTTGGGATTGCTGTTGCTGATTGCGACGCCGGTGGCCCGGGTCGTGTTCACGATCTTTGCCTTTCTCATGGAGCGCGACTACATGTACGTCGCCATCGCGGGATACGTGCTCGCCGTGCTTCTATTCAGCCTGTTCTTTGGCGACCGGCTCTGACGCATCGGGCGCAACCGGCATGGCTGCCGCGGCCTTGGCCGTAGGCACTTGGGTTCCAAACGCGAGAACGCGGGAGAATGTCGATGCCAACCGAATTGGGGTGGAACGAGATCGCAGTACGGCTCGGCCTGGCGGCAGCGACGGGCTTTGTGATCGGCTTCAATCGCGAACGAGGACATGCGGCCGGGCTGCGCACGACGCTGCTGGTATGCCTCGCGGCGACCGTGGCGATGATTCAAGCGAATTTGCTGCTCAACACCGTCGGCAAGAGGCCGGATTCGTTTATTGTGCTCGATCTGATGCGTCTGCCGCTCGGCATCTTGTCGGGGATGGGCTTTATCGGCGCAGGGGCCATCTTTCGGCGGAAGAATATGTCGAAGGGCGTGACGACGGCTGCCACGCTATGGTTCGTAACAGTGATGGGGCTCTGCTTCGGCGGCGGACAATTGATGCTGGGACTCGCCGCGTTCGTGCTTGGTATCATTACGCTTTCCGTCCTCCGCCATCTCGAAAACTGGCTTGCCGAGGATCAACGTGCTCGATTGACGCTGGTCGCCGGAGCCGATGGTCCCGAAACGGAAGACATTCGCCGCAACCTTTCGACGGCGGGTTATCGAGTGGAATCACTCTCGATCGCCTACGCGAAACACGCCGCAGTGCGACGCCTGACCTACGACATTCGTTGGCGCGGACGCAAGGGAAGCACCGCGCCGCCGGATGTCGTCGAACAGCTTGCGAAGGCCCCCGGAGTGTCGCGGCTCGAATGGAAACCGGGAGCCGCGCGGTGATCCAGCAATTCCCCGAGCCCGCAGCGCGAGCAAGGGAATACGGATTCGCCCTTGCTTGCCCGGATTGTTGTTATTCATCGTGCCAGGAATTCGCGACACGCTGCGGAATAGTAGCCCGAAGCGTTAGGGATAAATCTCCGTGGCTGCCTCGCTTACGCTTCGGGCTAGTGCGGCGCGATGGAATAATCCGGGCTTAGCGCTGCGGGCTCCGAAATTCTCAGCGCGATGGCCGTTATCGCTTCGGGTTGGCGCTGAACGGAAACTTCCCGGGCCCACGCGGTTTTGCCGCGCCGTAGCCGTCGGCCTTGTCGTACACCCGCACGTAGTCGACCACCATCTCGGCCGGGAATTTCGTTGTCGCAGCGGGATTGCCCAAGAAGCGGCCGCCGACGGCGAGATTCATCGTCAGGAAGAACGGCTGATCGAAGGGCGCCGGCCAAGGATTCAACTCCGATTCGTTGCTCGGAGGCAAGCCCCGTCCGCCTTCCTGATCGCTGCAGCTCCACCAGAAATGTTGCGTTTGATAAAGCTTGTCGTCGACGTACCAGCGAATCTCGCCGGGCTCCCAATCTACGGCATACACGTGGAAGTCGGCGATCGTCTGCCCCGCGGGCAACACGTAGTCCTTTTTGATCCAAGTGTTTGCCGGCCAGCGGGAGCCGAAATGTAGTGTGCCTTGCACCGTCGAGGGAGCTTGTCCCCGTGCTTCCAGGATGTCGATTTCTCCCGAGGCGGCCCAGCCGCCATATTTCTCGTCTTGCGGCCGCATCCACAGGGCCGGCCAGATTCCCTGACCGGTGGGAAGCTTTGCGCGAAATTCGAACCGGCCGTAGCGATGGTTGAATAGCGGGCTGCCGTCTTTCATTCGCGTGTTCAGCCGTGCCGAGGTGTATTGAAATCCTTTGTACGATTCGCGCAGGGCCCGGATGTGGAGCATGCCGTCTTTGAGGAACACATTTTCGGGCCGGTTGGTATAGAACTCGAGTTCGTCGTTCCCCCAGCCCGGCACGTATTGCTTCGTTTCCGTTTGAAAGCCGTTGCCGCGGTCGAAATCCCATTTGGTTTTGTCGATTTCCGGCCCATCGAATTCATCGTGCCACACGAGCTTCCACCCGGCCGGCGCCGGCGGCACGGTGGCGGGCGAAGATGCCGGTTCGGCGGCGGCTGCCATGATTTGCGCGAGCCCAACACCAAGCAAAGCCACGACTGCGAGACGCGACATTTGAGTGGTTCCCTCAGAAAGCGCGGATTGTGAAAAACGAGATCTGCCGAAGCCAGTGACGCCGGCCAGAGCATGCGCGGCTGTGCTCCCCCCCAGACTAACCCGTATCGCAAGCGAGAGCAACGGGCCGCGGCTCGCTCGTCATGCCCGCCATGATCGCGTTGCGCAAACGAGCCTCATTGATGTTCGGCGGCGCCGAATCCTTTGGGCCGGCGGCTCTTGAACACTGATTCGAGCACTTGCCGCAATCGCGCCACGCTGACCGGCTTGACGAAATGGTATTCGAACCCGACTTCCTGCCCCTTGCGGCGGTAGGCGTCGTCGGCGAAACCGGTCGTGGCGATGAGCACCGGGTGATCGAGCTTCTGCTGCAATTCAGTGGCCAACTCGTAGCCGCTCATTCCCGGCAAGCCGAGATCCAAGAGCAACACTTCCGGCCGGCAGCGCGAAGCGAGCTCCAATGCCTCGCTCGACGAATAAGCGACATCGATGTGATATCCCCGATAGCCGAGCAGAATCGCCAACGAATCGGCTTCGTCGCGATTGTCGTCGACAATCAGCAATCGCAAGGGATCAATCCGTATGAGCGGCCGTTTGTCTTCGACGCTGGGCGTTGCCATGGCGGGGTGAACCTCAGGGTGAAAATTCCATGAATGGCTTGGGGGGGCAAGCCCGAGGCGAAGAAAAATTTTCGCGACCCTGGAACGAAATTGCTAGACCGATTTGTCCCCGACGATCGAAGCCCCGCTAGCACTTCGGGCGGCGGAAAGTCGTGCAAGCGATGATCGAACACTAAAGCAAATTCACCGGCCGCGATCGGCGCCCCCGGACGCCATCGCACTCGAATGTTCAACCGCAAGCACGCATCCGCCATGGTCTCAAAAAAGATCCGGTCTCGGAAAAAGCTACATGAATTATTGACTCCTAGCGCAGCGAAGTCTAGCGCACGGCGCGCAACTTTGGATGCGCGAGCAAATCATCAAGCGCCGCAAAATCGATAGGTTTAACCAGATGATGATCGAAGCCTACCTCTTGTGAGCGACGGCGATCTTGCGGTTGTCCCCACCCCGTGAGGGCGATGAGCAGCACATCGCGAAACTCCGGTTGCTGACGGATCCGCCGCGCGACTTCGTAGCCGTCGACGACCGGCATGCCGATATCCAATAAGATCATCGCCGGCACGTGTCCCGCCAACCAATTGAGCGCTGCGGGACCGTCGTGTTCGGTGTGTACGCGATATCCTTTGCCGCGCAACAGCATGGCCAGGGTTTTCGCGGCGTCGACGTTGTCATCCACGACGAGAATCGGACGGGGGAATACGGCCGCCCGAGTGGGCGCCCGGTTGCCATTTCCGCTCGCGCCGCTAACGCTTTCCGGCGGTTTGACGATGACCGGCAGCCGCACGGCAAATTCGCTGCCTTGCCCCAGACCGGCGCTCGACGCTTCGACCGTTCCGCCGTGCAGTTCCACCAAGCGGCGTACCAGCGTGAGACCAATTCCCATGCCGCCGTGCGTCCGGCCATGCCCCTTTTCGACCTGCACGAACATTTCAAATACCTTCGCCAGCGCGGCCGGATCGATGCCGATTCCCGCGTCGCGCACCTGGAGCGCCATCTGACCGCCATCTTGCCAGGCCGAGAGCCATATATGTCCGCCCTGATCGGAATACTTCGCCGCATTATTCAGCAAATTCGCGATGATTTGCGCCAATCGCGTCGGATCGACGTTCACGAGCATCGGCTCATCGGGAAGCGACACGCTCAACTCATGGCGATGCGAATCGATCATCGGCCGGACCGTTTCGATCGCCTGCGACACGACGCTCGCCAAATCGACGTGCTGCCGGCGCAGTTCAATCTTTCCTTGCGTGATCCGCGACATATCGAGCAAATCGTCCACAAGCCGCACAAGGCTCTTCACCTGCCGATCCATGATCGATCGGGCGGCGTCGATCATCGTTGCATCGACATCGGGCAGGATCATGATTTCGAGCGCGTTGTGGATCGGCGCCAGCGGATTGCGCAGCTCGTGAGCCAGCGTGGCCAGGAATTCGTCTTTCCGTTTGTCGGCCTCGGCCAATTCGCTTACCCGCAATCGCAGCTCCTCTTCAAGACGAGTGCGCTCGGCGATTTCCGCCTGCAATTGATGATTGATCTTGTCGAGCGCAGCCGTGCGCTCCCGAACTCGCTCTTCGAGCGCATGGCGAGCTTGCTCGAGCATGGTTTCGGCCTGCTTGCGTTCCGTGATATCGAAGGCGACGCCTTGCAAGCAGATCGGCCGTCCATGTTCATCGGAAACGACCTTCGCCTCGCCATGCACCCACACGATCCGACCGTCGCGCGCGATAAACCGGTAGTCGGCTTGAAACGGCTCGCCGGCATTGACCGTGCGGGCAAAGCGGTCTTGCCACAGCTCTTTATCTTCCGGATGAAGCTGGCGAAACCACAGCACGGGATCTTCGAGCCATTCTTTCGCCGAGAAACCCAGCAGCTCGTCGATCTGAGGACTCACGTATAGCTCGCCCTGAGAGCCGTCGAGGGGGGCCATAAAGGTCACCGCCGGTATTTGTTCGATCAGTGCCCGATATTTCGCTTCGACCGATCGCAAGCGGGAATCGGCCGACTCATTCGGCGCGGCCTCGTGCGGTGCTTTGGCAGAGTCGGCGGGATCGGCCGGCGCAGCATGGCCATGGGCCGCGGCCAAGCGCTGCAGCACCGCCTCGGCTTCTTGAAGATTCACGCGATCGCCGTTGGCCGACATCCGTCACTTCCCGTTGGGCTGAAAAAAATCGGTGACCTGTTGGACGGCATCGACGAGGTGCCACAGGGCGGAATAATGGCCGCAGTCATACCAAACAATCCGCGGCTGGCCGAAGCCCTTCCAGAGCAAGTCGGTGCATTTTCGCGGAATCAGTTCGTCGTGCGACGCATTGAGCATCAAAATTTTGCGGCCTCGGGCTCGATCGGCGTAAGTGGCCGGGTCGACTTTCGCCATCAGGTCTTGCAGGCTTTGCCGCGAGCCACCCGCGGCTTCCCAATATTTCCGCGCCGCGGCCACGTGCGGCTCGGTTGAATCCCAAAGAATGGCCCCGATGCCCCCGCCGGCCAGCACGGGGCAAATCTTTTCGAATCGCGGCTCCGCTTCGCCGGCGAGCGCCGCGGTAATGCCCCCCAAGCTGATGCCGAACACACCGAGCTGGCGAGGATCGATCTCCGATTGTTGGCCGAGCCACGCCGTCGCCACGCGAATGTCTTTCACCGCTTGAGTCATCCCGCGCACCGTTTGCTTCGGATCGCTCGACACCATCCGCACGGATGAATTCGGATCGTGCCGCGGGCCGTAGTAGGGCATGATCACGAATAGCGCCGCAACGCCCCGGTGCGCCAGCGCATTGGCAAACGTTCGGGATAGAGGAAAATCGCCGCCGAGGATGTGCAGCACGATGCAAGCCGGATATCGGCCCGGCGCTGCAGGGCGATAATATTCGCAATGGACCGTATTGTTGGCCACATGGTCCGTATGCACCGGCGACGGAAACGTCAGCAGCGACACGCTTACCGCATCCGACACGCTCGGCTGCGGCGTTAGTTCGAACGGAAATTTCTTCGCTTCCAGGCGAAATGGTTCGGGCACGGCCGTCGCCTCGTTCGGGCTCGGGCTGAATTGAATCTCGCCGTGGCGCACCGGCGGCGCGGCCTCCGTCGAATGGGCCGGCGTCGAATTCGCGGACACCGCCTGGGTGGCGGCGGTTTGTGTCGAATCCGGATTTGTCGCGATCGGCGGAGCCCCGTCCGCGATGGTCCACGCGAGCGTTGCAGCAACGACCAATCCAATTGTCCAATATCGCCGGCGCTTCATGCTACCTTCCTCCATTTTTACATTTCCCTCGGTTCCAAGCCCGTGGAAGGCCACCGCTACCTCGCCCACTTGCTCCCCGCTACCCAGGCCTTCCACGGGTCGCTGAGCCCACGAGCCCGCTCAAGACCAGCCCCGCCATCCCACCTTCTCCCGCTCTTCCCGCGTTTCCTGCCGCCGGCCAATCTGGCATTGTGGTCTCCCCAATCTCCCAGTATATACGCCGCCCGTTTCGCATCGCCAATAGCCATCGATCCCACATGCGTTTGGAGAGACTGCCATGACGACGATTGGTCCCATGCGAATCCTCATCGTGCGGCTCAGTGCGGTCGGCGATACGGTGCACGGCCTGCCCGTGTTATCCGCTTTGCGCGATCATTTGCCCAATGCCTATTTATCATGGGTGGTCGAAGAGCGTGCGGCTGCAGTGCTCGAGGGGCATCCGGCGTTGGATCGCCTGATCGTGGCCCCGCGGCGTTGGCTGCGCAGCCCGATGGCCGTGTGGCGGTTGACGCGGCAGATGCGAGCCGTTCGCCCGCAAATCGCCATCGATCTACAAGGTCTGACCAAGAGCGCCGTGGCAGCGCGGCTTTCCGGAGCTCCCGTGCGTATCGGGGCCACTTCGCCCGACGGACGCGAATTCAGCACGTGGCTGAACAATCGCCTGGTCTCGCAGACCGGCACGCACGTCGTCGATCGCTATTTGGAGTTGCTCGGGCCGCTCGGCATTTCGCGGCCGGCGGTGAGATTCGACGTGCCACGTCAGGCCGCGGATGAATTCAGCATGGGACGATTCGTCCGCGAGCGCGGTCTCGGCGGCGGGTTTGCACTTTTAAACCCGGGAGCCGGCTGGGTTTCGAAGCGTTGGCCGATCGAACGATTCGCGGCGGTTGCCCGGCATTTGGGGCGCAATCGCCGTTTGCCGAGCGTCGTGGTTTGGGCCGGCGCGCAGGAACGTGCGTGGGCCGACCAGATTATCACCACCTCTTCCGGATTCGCTCACATGGCTCCGCCGACATCGCTCGGCGAACTTGCCGAATTGGCCCGGCGGGCCCGCTTGTTCGTCGGCTCCGACACAGGGCCTTTGCATCTGGCCGCCGCGGTCGGCACGCCCTGCGTGGGATTGTATGGACCGGTATCGGCCCTCAAGAACGGACCGTACGGGGCAGCGCATATCGCCATCCAGCGAATGCTCGTCGAAGGATCGAGCCGCGAGCGCCGCGAAGCCAGCGACGAATCGATGCGCGCGATCGAAATCACCGATGTTTGTAACGCTGCCGATCGGTTGCTCGGTCAGCAAGAGCCGCAGCCCTCGATCCCCCCTTGGAATTCGATCCCGTGGGCCACGAGCGCCTCGGCCGCGTAAACGCTCAGGAGCCCGAAGCGCCAGCAAGGAAATGCGTGGCTGCCCCGGCTGCGTTTCGGCCTTGAGCGACTCGGCTGTCCCCGTGCGATGCCATAAGCCTGAAGAAAAAGAAGCTCGGCTCGCGGCTCTCCCTCGCTAACGCTTCGGGCTACAATCTGGCTTCCTCGATTGCAAATTAGCCCGAAGCGTTAGCGAGGGAAGCGGTGGGACGGCCGAAGCCATTCTAGGCGGCGCCCTACGAACCGGATTTCGGTTCCTCGGCTGCCGGCTTCTCGGTCGGCTCGGTAGCCTTGATCTCGAAGAACTGCTTCAAGTCGCCGAACGTGCGCAGCGGTTCTTTGCCCTTTTTCATCGCCTCCGTGATCGGGATCATCGGCTTCGGCTTTGGCGGCGGTCGATATGCCGGCCGGGAATGATCACCGCCGCGCGACGGCTTTCCATGGGACTGGCCATACGGTTTTTTGCCATACGGCGGGCGCGGCGGGGCGGCCGACCGTTCGGCGTTGGAACTCGTCGAAGATTTTTCGCCGCTCGCGGCGATCGCCGGAACCGCGGCGTCCGTCGAAGCGCCGTCGGCTGAAGCCGCGCCGGCGGGCGACGCATCCGCGGTCGCGGCAGGTTGCGTCGCCGGTGTCCCGGGCCGCGGTGGACGCGAACCTCGACGCTGCCGCCCGCCACCACGAGCCGGCTCTCCACCGGACGGTTGGCCACCCGCCTGCGCTCCGCCCGTCGGCTGGCCTCCGTCGCGCTGCCCGTTCGACCGCTCGCCGTGCGATCGGCCACCGTGCGATCGGCCGCCGTGCGATCGGCCTGATGGTTCGTGCCGTTTCGAGCCCGGCGGAATCATCGTCAGCGATACTCGGCGCCGCGTTTTATCAACTTCCAAAACCCAGACTTTCACGATGTCGCCCACCGCCGCCACTTCGTGCGGATCGCGAATGTAGCGATTTGCCAATTGGCTGACGTGAACCAGCCCGCTATCGCGCAAGCCGATGTCAACGAAGGCGCCGAAATCGACCACGTTCAGCACGGAGCCGTATAGCTCCATGCCGGGCGCAAGATCTTCCAACTTCAAGATACCGGTCTTGAAAATCGGCGGAGGAAGATCTTCGCGCGGATCGCGGCCCGGTCGGCTGAGCTGCGCGACGACATCGCCCAAGGTCAGCCGGCCCACCTGCAATTCGCCGGCCAGCTGATCCAGATTCAATTCGGCAGTTTTCTGCGCCAACTCGCCGGCCGCTTCCTTGCCCGTCAATTCGGCCGGCGAATGGCCGAGCCGATCCAACACGCGCCGCGCGACATCGTAGCTTTCCGGATGAATCCACGTGCCGTCGAGCGGATTTTCGCCGTCGCCGATTTTCAAAAACCCGGCCGCTTGAACGAATGTCGCTTCCCCGAATCCCGACACCTCTTTCAATTGCTCGCGGCTCTTAAACGGGCCGTTGGCTGTCCGATGATCGTACAATCGCCGGGCCGTCAACTGATTCAATCCGGACACGTATCGCAGAAGCGCCGGACTGGCGGTGTTCAAATCGACCCCGACATAATTCACGCACGACTCGACCACCGCATCGAGCGACGTCCGCAGATGCTTCGCCTTGACATCGTGTTGATACAGCCCGACGCCGATATTGGCAGGGTCAATCTTGACCAGCTCGCTCAGCGGATCTTGCATCCGCCGGCCGATCGATATCGCACCGCGGAGCGTTGCATCGTAGCTGGGCAATTCTTCGCGCCCCAGCGGGCTTGTCGAATAAACGCTCGCGCCGGCCTCGTTGACGATCACATAGGCCACGTGGCTGTCTTTCAATTCTTCGCCCATCATCTCGGCCAACACCTGC
The DNA here is from genome assembly GCA_036267355.1 of Pirellulales bacterium. Lineage (NCBI taxonomy): Bacteria > Pseudomonadati > Planctomycetota > Planctomycetia > Pirellulales > Pirellulales bacterium. The sequence goes on from DATAWG010000036.1 coordinate 109,850, forward strand.
TCCGTCTCACGGCAGGCCGTGCCGTTGCCAAGCGCCACGACCGAGACATTGTGCTGCTTGATCAACTCGACGAGCTTCGCCCGGGCCTCCGCTTTGCGCTCCGCCTTGCCGATCAGGTGCACGACGCTGTGATCGAGCAAACTGCCGAATTCGTCGAGCACGGCCAGCTTGCAGCCGCTCTTGAAACCGGGATCGACCGCCAGCGCCCGGCGATTTCGCACCGGCGGCTGGAGCAACAAGTTTCGCAAATTCTTGGCGAACACCTCGACGGCATGCGTCTCGGCAAACTCGGTCATCTCGCGGCGAATCTCGCGCTCCAAGCTCGGCACCACCAGGCGAGCGAGCGCGTCGCGCACGCAGCCCCGCAAGAAATCGGCATGCGGATGCTCCGGCCGCACGAACAGCTCCTCGGCCACGCGCGCCATCTCGTCGGCTTCGGCATCGATCCGCACGCGCAACATCTTCGCCTTTTCGCCGCGGTTGATCGCCAGAATGCGATGCGGCGGAATCTTGCTCAATTGTTCCTGGAACTCGAAATAGTCGAGAAATTCCTTCCCTTGCTTGTCGGCAATTTCCGTCTTCGTGCAGACCAGCTTGCCGGTGCGCTTGAGAATTTTCCGCAGCCGATCGCGAAGCTCGACGCGCTCGCTGAAATCTTCCGCCAGAATATGGCCGACGCCCAACAGCGCATCCCCCGAGGTCAGCACTTGCCGATCGGCGTTGATGAAATCGCGCGCTCGGGCATCGAGATCGGCGGCGGCGGGGTCGGCCGACAAGAGCTCTTTCGCCAAGGGCTCCAATTGGCGTTGGCGGGCCAAGGTGGCCAGCGACTGCTTCTTCGGCTTGTAGGGCAAATACAAGTCTTCCAACCGCTTCGTGCTATCCGCGCTATTGATCGCGGCCGCCAGTTCGGGCGTCAACTTTCCTTGGCCTTCGATCGAGCGCAAGATCGTCTGCTTCCGCTCGGCCAGCATTCGCAGCCGGCCGACGCGATCCTCAATCTGCCGGATCTGCTCCTCATCCAGCCCGCCGGTCTGGTCCTTGCGGTAGCGGGTGATGAAAGGGACGGTGTTGCCGGCGTCCAGCAGGCGAACGACGCTTTCGACCTGCACCAATGGCAAGGCGACGCTGTGGGCAACGGAGCCAAGATCGACAGTAATGGTCAGACCCATGCCCAAACGCAAAAACCCCTAATCGCATCAACTCCCGCCGGGAGAGGGCCAAAGCCACCTCGAACGAGACGCTGTTGCGCGCGAAAAAAGATCCTTCGCGCCGTCGAGCGACGGTGCGCGACGGGCAGCCCAAGTCGACCCGCTCGCCCAATGCAAGCAGCCGCCGCAGGCCCAAATTGCCCCTAAGCCAAACATCTAAGCGGTTTTACATCTTCCTGTCAAGAATCGAGCAACGGATTGCTAGCACCGCACCCGCGAAAAATCCAAACGCGCTGCGAAATTCACCAAACTTGCGCGGCACATCCGGTCGATAACTACGCGCGTGCCAGTAAGCCAGGCAGCCGAAGTGGCGGGGAAGGGATTCCACGCCGCGGGCGCTGCGGCAAAAACGCTTTTGCCGCCGCCAATGTCAACTTTGACTCCGACGTAAGGATGCGTCTACGATGGCCCAACGTCATTTGCGCGTGTACAACGGACCACAAAACGAAACCGCCACACTGAGCCAATCGCGCGTCGCGCGAGAGACGGTCAACGTGCCGTTGGGCGATGTCTTGCATTTGCTGGCCGACGCCGTCGCCAGCCGCCGCACCTGGCTTCAGGACTTCCAAAACGACGAGATCACGATCTCGAGCGATCTCTACGAAGTGATCCTGGCCTATCAACACTACCGCCGGCCGTCGGCCTGAGCGACCACGCGCCGCTCATGTGCCACTGGCTCTGCCAGTTTGTGTGCCGAACGGATGTTTACATGCCATCTCTGGCAATGCCAGTGGTACACGAGCGGTGTCGCGGTTCCGCTGACGCCAACGCCGACCGTGGGCATCTCGAATTCCAGATGCCGAAGTTATTTTTCTGCGGCAACTTGAATTCGCGCTCGTCCCATTTAGATTCGCTCGAAGGCTGCAGCGCCTCCCCAACGGCGAGATTTTCAGAAAGGCCGGGCGTGAACAGCGGATCGTCCTAACCTTTGACCTGGATTTCGGTGAAATTCTTGCCGGCAGCGGCAGCGAAACCATCAGCGTTGTCTTGTTTCGCCTCCACAATACGCGCGCCGACTTCGTGATTCCGCGGTTGGGCCAGGTGTTGAATGATTCGAGCGCCGACTTGCTTCAAGGGGCTATCGTGGTCGTCGAGGATGCCCGGCATCGCGTGCGCAAACTGCCCGTCGGTAGCTAAAGCTCCTACGAGGCCCACCGGGCCATCGTTGTTCGCCGGCTCCTTGGCGCCAGGGAGCTGCTGACTCGCCGCCGACGTGCGCGTCGGACTTGCTGCATTTCGCATTCTCCGGCCGGGAGCGCCTCACTTGAAGCGAACGCCGCCTTCGCTACATTCCTCCGCTTTGCGCCGGCACCCTCCGCCTCGGCTACCCGCGCAACGGCTATGGCGTATAATTGTGGCCGGTGCTACCGGGGTCTGGCTCATTTTTCGGCACATTTGCGGCTTGAATTGCCGCCGATGGCGACGCCGGAAAATGTGCCCGACCCCTTGGCGCTACGACCCTTTGGTGCTCAGAGGCGGCCTCCCGTTCCCTGAACGGTCGCGGTTAGGCGGTTGCACGCGGCGGAAGTGCGAGAAATAGGCGTGAGCGACATCGATTCGGAATCTCTATCTTTGCCCGAGCCCCCGGACGACATTCCGGTGGTGACGGAGCCGCTCGACCGCGAGCGGCTGAATGAGCTGATCGAGCAGATCAAGGAATCGGCCGATAAGCTGGCCTCCGACCAAACGTCGCATGGCGATCTGAAGATCCTCAGCCGCACGCTTCGCGAGCTGCGCTACGCCTTCAAGGTGTTTACGCCCTATCGCTCCCGGCGGAAGGTGACCGTGTTCGGCTCGGCCCGCACGCGCCCGACCGAGCCGGCTTATCAGCAGGCGGTCGCGTTTGGCCACGCCATGGCCCAACTCGGTTGGCTCGTGCTCACCGGGGCCGCCAGCGGCATCATGGAAGCCGGGCACGTCGGCGCCGGCCGCGAAAACTCGATGGGGCTAAATATCATGCTCCCCTTCGAGCAATCGTCGAATTCGATCATCGCCGGCGATTCGAAGCTGGTGCACATGAAATATTTCTTCACGCGTAAGCTGATGTTCGTGAAGGAGTGCGACGCCGTGTGTCTTCTGCCCGGCGGATTCGGCACGCTCGACGAAGGCTTGGAAGTGCTGACGCTCTTGCAAACCGGCAAGCGAGAGATGGTGCCCGTCGTCTTTCTCGACCAAGCCGGCGGCGATTTTTGGCAGCCGTTCGAGCAATTCGTTCGCGATCGACTTCTGGCCCGCGGTATGATTTCGTCGGAAGATCTTTCGCTCTATAAGACGACCGACAATGTCGACGTGGCCGTGAACGAGATTATGCAATTCTTCCGCGTTTATCACAGCATGCGCTATGTGAAGCATCGGCTCGTAATGCGGCTGACCCAACGGCCGACACCCGAATTGCTCGACGAGCTCAATTCCGAATTTCGCGACATCGTCATCGAAGGCAAAATCGAGCTGAGCAATGCGCTGCCCGAGGAGCGCGGCGAGCCGTCGCTCGTGGCACTGCCGCGGTTGGTGTTCCGCTTCAACCGCCGCAGTCTCGGCCGACTGCGGCAATTGATCGATTGCGTAAACCGCGGCTACGTGCGGCAGAAATAGTTGCCGACGGCATCTGGCTCGGGATTCAAACGCGAAAAACCGCAAGCGAGCTTCGATCTTGGGCCCCGGCCGGTGCTGGCCGACCGCGCTTGCCAGTGCCCGAGCGCTACGACGTGCGCTCAAGACTGTCGCCTGCTACAAATAGCGCTCGAGAATCCGGCGGCTGTGGCCGTCTAGGGCGCCGATGTCGGCGATTAGATAGCGGACGCCGTTGGTGTCGACGATCATCGCTCGTTTGGCGTCGATGCGGTGCACGTCTTCTTCGTTGCCGAGCAGGAATTGCGTTTGGCCGCGGTCGGTTTCCACGACCCATTCCGAGGGCTCCGAAAACGCCGCCATGCGCACGATCCGGCGGACGACTGGAATGAATTCCCGCTGGCTCAGGTCGGCTTCGAGCACGGCGCGAACCGCCGGCGACAGGGCCGACAAGTGATCAATCCAATAAAGCTCGTGTCCATCGCGATCGCAGATTGAAATTCCGCGGTCGGGATCGGAAATCGGAAATGCGCGGATCGGCTCGACATCTTCATGCCGCCGGCCGGCGCCATCGATCAATTCCAAGCGGCCGAGCGCATTATGCCGCACTTCGAATTCGGCGGACGGCGGAAGGGAAGCGGCGTCGGACGGCATACGCTCAATCATACACTATACCGATCGCGGCATCTGAAATCTGCAAGCGGCGCCCCAAGCCCAGGGAAGGCCTGGAAACCGCCCTCCAATGGCACAAGCGTTCCAGGCCTTCCCTGGGCTTAACGCCGCCGCTGGCTTCACACCGCCACTGGCACTATTTCGAATTCAGCGCCGCTTGGGCGGCCGCGAGCCGGGCGATCGGCACGCGGAACGGCGAACAGCTGACATAGTTCAGCCCGGCCTTATGGCAGAACACCACCGACGCCGGGTCGCCGCCGTGCTCGCCGCAAATGCCGCATTTCAAATCCGCCTTGGTTGACCGCCCCTTCATTACCGCCATTTCGACCAACTGGCCGACGCCCGTCACATCGAGCGTTTGGAACGGATCGCGCGGCAAAATCTCCTGCTTCAGATAATCGGGCAGGAACGTGTTCACGTCGTCGCGGCTGAAGCCGAATGTGAGCTGCGTCAGATCATTCGTACCGAAGCTGAAGAAATCCGCATGCTTCGCGACGTCGTCGGCCGTCAGGGCCGCTCGCGGAATCTCGATCATCGTGCCCACGGTGATATCGAGCTTGCCGCTGAACTTCTTGTCCTTCTTCACCTTTTCGATCGTCGCATTGGTTAGATCCACCAGCACGGCCAGTTCCTTCGCCGCACAAACCAACGGGATCATGATCTCCGGCTGAGCGTCGATCTTGCGGTTCTTGCAGTTGATCGCCGCTTCGACGATCGCGGTCACCTGCATTTCCAGAATCTCGGGATACGTGATCGCCAAACGGCAACCGCGATGGCCGAGCATCGGGTTTGCTTCGTGCAACTGCGACACGCGCTGCTTGACCTTGGCCGGGCTGACGCCCAAGCGCTGCGCCATTTCCTTCTGATTCTTGTCGTCTTGCGGCAGGAATTCGTGCAGCGGCGGATCGAGCAACCGGATCGTCACCGGTAGGCCCTTCATCGCCTTGAAAATTCCCTCGAAGTCTTCGCGCTGATACGGCAGCAGCTTGGCGATCGCCGTCACGCGATCGGCTTTGTTCTCGGCGAGGATCATCTCGCGGACCGCTTGAATCCGCTCGCCTTCGAAGAACATATGCTCCGTGCGGCAAAGGCCGATTCCCTCGGCCCCGAATTCGCGGGCCCTGGCGGCGTCGGCCGGCGTGTCGGCATTCGTGCGAATCCGCAGCGTGCGATATTTGTCGGCCCACTTCATCACCGTGTTGAAATCGCCGGAGAGCTTTGGCTCCTGCGTGGCCACCTGGCCGAGCATCACCTCGCCGGTCGAGCCGTCGATCGACAAAATGTCTTTGTGCGTGAGCGTGCGGTTGCCAATCGTCACCTTGCGCGCCTTTTCATCGATATGCATGGCCCCCGCTCCGGCGACGCAACAACGGCCCCAGCCGCGGGCGACCACCGCCGCATGGCTGGTCATGCCGCCGGTGCTGGTAAGAATGCCGGCCGCCGAATGCATTCCTTCGATGTCTTCCGGATTCGTTTCCTTGCGCACGAGCAACACACGCTCGCCGGCAAGCGTTCGCTGAACGGCTTCTTGCGCCGTGAACGCCAGCGCCCCGACCGCGGCGCCCGGCGATGCGGGCAGGCCGACCGTCAGCGTTTCGGCCGTTTTCTTCTTGGCCGGATCGAAGCTGGGCAGGAGCAATTGCGTCAGATCGCCGGCCGGGATGCGACGGACGGCCGTCTCTTCGTCGATCCGCTTTTCCTTGACCATGTCGCACGCAATCCGCACGGCGGCCGCGCCGGTCCGTTTGCCATTGCGAGTCTGCAGCATATAAAGCTTGCCACGCTCGATCGTGAACTCGATATCCTGCACGTCGCGAAAATGGTCTTCGAGCGTTTTCTTGATCTCCAAAAGCTGCTGAAACGCCTTCTTGTTCCACTTCGGCATCTGATCGACCGGCAGCGGAGTGCGGATGCCGGCCACGACGTCTTCACCCTGGGCATTGATCAAAAATTCGCCGTAGAACTTATTTTCGCCCGTGGCCGGATTGCGCGTGAACGCGACGCCCGTGCCCGAGTCGTCACCCATGTTGCCGAAGACCATCGATTGCACGGTGACCGCCGTGCCCAGCAGGCCCGTGATTCCTTCGACCTGCCGATACGTCACGGCCCGAGCTTGCATCCAGCTCTTGAACACGGCTTCGATCGCCAGTTCGAGTTGTTCCAATGGATCCTGCGGGAAGGCGTGGCCATGATGATGGCGATACACCTGTTGATAGGCCTTGCAAAGCTCGATCATGCCTTCCAGCGGCACATCGGTGTCTTCCTTGGCCTTGTGTTTCAACTTGACCTTATCGAACGCTTCTTCGAAATGCTCGTGATCGACATTGACCACCACATCGCCGAACATATTCACCAAGCGGCGATACGAGTCGTAGGCGAAGCGCTCGTTGCCGGTCGCATTCGCCAAGCCGGCGACCGATTCGTCGTTCAGCCCGAGGTTGAGAATCGTGTTCATCATGCCAGGCATCGACATCGCTGCGCCCGATCGCACCGACACCAAGAGCGGATTCTGGCGATCGCCGAATTTCTTGCCCGTTTCCTTTTCCAGCACGGCAATATTCTTGCGCACCTCGTCCATCAATCCGGCGGGCAGCTTACGGCCCTGCTTGTAGTACAGATCGCAACAGGCGGTGGTGATCGTGAATCCGGGTGGCACCGGCAGGCCGATGCTGGTCATCTCGGCCAGATTGGCGCCTTTGCCGCCGAGGAGTTGCTTCTGATCGCCGCGGCCATCGGTTCGCGTGGCGCCGAAGTAGTAGCACATCCGCCCGCCAGCGGCTTTGCCGTTCGAGGCCGGCTTTGCATCCGGCTTGTTGCTTTTCCGCTTGGTGACGGTCGCCATGAGAAGATTCCTCCTGAAATTTCGAGCCGATTGCGCGCGACTGGTGCAAATTGAACCAATGAATCGGGCCAATCTACCAGTGCCAACGAGGACCGTCAAGTTTGCGACGACGCAGCGCGCGTCGTAGCGCCGTGTGTTAAGATTGGTCCATGCCCAAGACGCCAAACACTGCCGAGCGGGAGGACTATTGCTCGAGCACTTCCGTTTCCTTCGCTTTCGCCAGATCGCTCACCTTGGCTTCGTATTTCTTGGTGAGCTCTTGAATTTCGTCCTTCAAGGCGTCGCGGTCGTCTTCGGTCAGGTCCTTGTCTTTTTCGGCTTGCTCGGCCGCTTTGTTGCCGTCGCGGCGGACATTGCGAATGGCCACCTTCGCTTCTTCGCCCAAGTCCTTGATCCGGGCCGACAGCTTGCGCCGCACATCGGTCGAAAGCGCCGGCACGTTGATGCGGATCACGCGACCGTCGTTCTGCGGATTGAATCCCAAATCACTCGAACGAATGGCTTTTTCAATGTCCTTGATCGTCGAAGGATCGAACGGACGGATGACGATCTGCGTCGGCTCCGGAGCGCCGACCTGGGCGATCGACTTCATCGGCGTCGAAGCGCCGTAGGCCTCGACGCGCAGCGAATCGACTAAGCCGGGATTGGCCCGGCCGGTGCGGATGCCGGCCAGCGCGTGCTTGAACACATCGACGGCCTTTTCCATCCGCTCTTCGGAATCCAGCAGAATTTCGTCGGAAGACATGGGAAGGGTGAGGGGCTAGGGACGAGGGACGAGGGCAGTTGGCGCTACGCTTTAGTATTTCATTCGGGGGGCTGATTGCAAGATGGCAGAGCGCGATGCGCGGACGGGATGCGGCGGTTGCGTTCTTACTCGCCCCTCGCCCCTAGCCCTTCGCCCCGCGCGATCAGCGTTCCCACGCGCTCGCCGTTCACGGCCCGCTCGATGTTCCGCTCTTTCTTGAAGTTGAAAACGAGGATTGGCATGTCGTGTTCCATGCATTGGGCGATGGCCGTGGGGTCCATTACCCGCAGGTTCTGCTCGCGCACCGCGGAATACGACAGTTCGCGGTAGAGAATCGCGTGCGGGTTCTTTTCGGGATCGTCGGAAAAGACCCCGTCGACCCGCGTCGCCTTGAGCAAAATATCGGCTTCGAGCTCCAAGGCCCGTTGCGCGGCGGCCGTGTCGGTGGTCACGAAGGGGCTGCCGGTTCCGGCAGCCAAGAGCACGATGCGGCCCTTTTCCAAATGCCGGCGCGCTCGGCGGCGGATATAGGGCTCGGCGACGCCATCCATGCGAATCGCCGTCAGCAGGCGGGTTTCGCAGCCGAGCGATTCCAGGGCGTCTTGCAAGGCCAAGCCGTTGATCACGGTGGCGAGCATGCCCATGTAGTGGGCCGTCGCTTCTTGAATGCTCGAGTTTCCGGCGGTGAACTGGGCGCCGCGGAGGATATTGCCGCCCCCCATGACGATGGCGATTTGCACGCCGCGCTTCGCCGCTTGCACCGTCTGCTGCGCGATATGCACGACCTCGGTCATGCTGATGCCGCGTTCGCCGGCGTGGCAAAAACTTTCGCCGGAAAGCTTCAATACGACGCGGCGATAGCGGGGCGTGGAAGCGGAATCGTCGACGGCCATGGAAAACGCACCTCAGCGCAGTTCAAAAAGCGCGAAACCGCAAGCGAGCCACAAACCGATTTCGCCCCGCCGCCGGACTTCCTCGTCCTAACCCCTAACCCTAACCCCTAGCCCTACTTGCCCAACTCCCAGCGCACGAATCGCTTGATGGTCATGCCGGCCTTCTTCGCCATCTGGCCGACCGTTTGCTTGTCGTCCTTCACGAACGGCTGCTCGAGCAGCACGCGTTCGCTGTAGAAATTCCGCAACCGACCCTCGACCATCTTGGCGATGATGTTTTCGGGCTTGCCTTCGCCGCGTGCGGCAACGGAAAGAATTTCCCGTTCCCGGTCGATGTCGGCCGGATCGAGATCTTCCTTCGATACGACTAGCGGCTTTTGGGCCGTCACATGCATGGCGACTTCTTTGGCCACATCGTTGTTGCCACCGCTCACTTCCACCAGCGCGCCAAGCGTGCCGTCGTGATGGGCGTAAGCGCCGGCCGGGGCGTCGATGCGGACGATCCGTCCGACTTTCAACACTTCGCGCATCCGGTTGAACAGGTCGTCTTTCTGCACGGCGAGGGTTTGGCCCGGCTTCGATGGCGAAGGCTGAGCAAGCAGTTCGTCGCCCGTGGCCGCGCCGGGACCGGTCGCCAATTGCTTGGCCAGATCGGAGGCCAGTTGGCGGAATTCGGCGTTGTTCGCGACGGGAGCGCTTTCGCACATCAATTCGACCATGGCGCCGACCCCCTTTTCGACATCGGCATAGACGGCGATGCGGCCGGTCGAAGTTTCGCGGCCGAGACGGGTTTCTTGCGTCTTGCGCCCCTGCTTGCGGAGGTGCTCTTCGGCGGCAGTTGGGTCGCCGCCCGTCTCTTCGAGGGCTCTTTTGCAATCCATCATCGGCAGGCCGGTTCGCTCACGCAGCGCCTTCACGGCCGCGGCAGTAATTTCTGGCATCGATTATCTCCCACGAATAAATGATTCAAATGATCGGCCGCAGGTCGGTTCGCCGGATCCGATTGCGGCGGTTTTTGGACGAGTGGCCTGGGCCTGTGGCTGTCAGGCTGGAAAGCCTGACCTACACCGTGTGCCAGTGGCTATGCCCAGTGGCACACGACGGCGGACCAAGCAGTCGATCCGAAACGCCCCCAATAGGTGCGAGCCGCTATTCCGCTGGGCTTTCGCTGGCGGCGGCGGCTGGCTGCGGTTTCGGCTCGGCCACCTTGCCCGCGCCGGCCTTCGCCGTTGGCTTCGGAACTGGCTTCGACGTCGGCTTCGGAGCAGGCGCCGGTTTAGACTCGCCATTCCCCTCGGTCATGCCCTTGGTGGCGGCCTCGGTCTTGCCTTCCAACACCGCGTCGGCCAATTGCTGCGCGATCAGCTCGATCGAACGAATGCTATCATCGTTTCCCGGAATCGGCAGATCGACCAGATCGGGATCGCAATCGGTGTCGATCAGGGCCACGGTCGAAACGCCCAGCTTGCGGGCTTCGCTAACCGCGTTCTTTTCCTTTTTCGGATCGATGATCACCATGCATTCGGGCAGGCGGCTCATCGTTCGCATGCCGTTCAGATTGCGAAACATCTTGCGGAATTCGCGCTTCAGGGCCGATTGCATTTTCTTGGAATACGTGTCAAACGTTTCCGATTGCATCAGGCCTTCGAGCTCTTCCAAACGGCCGAGCCGGCTGCGGATGGTGCGGAAATTCGTCAGCGTGCCGCCGAGCCAGCGATCGCTGACGAAGGGCATGCCGCAGCGCGAAGCTTCGCGTTCGATCGTGTCGGAAGCTTGCCGCTTGGTGCCGACAAACAGGATCAGGCTCCCGGCGGCCGACACTTGCTTAAGATACTTCTTGGCCCGCAACAGCCCGCGCACGGTTTCCCGCACGTCGATAATATGAATTTGATTGCGGCGACCGAAGATATACGGCCGCATGCGGGGGTTCCAGCGGCTGGCGCGGTGGCCGAAATGCACGCCCGCTTCGATCAGATCTTTTGCCAAAACATTCGACACTAAATCAGTCCTCCAAAAAATAACGGTTTCACACCGGCCAATTGCTGCAAATCGGAAGCCGATGGGCGACGATCGCACACCTTTCGGCCAAGCGGCAGCATCCGGCGTTGGTTCGAGAATTCTCTATGGGAAAAAGGCGTAACGGCCCCGGATCGTTGCGAGGCGACAAGCTGTTTAAATTATCACTTCAACTAATGTGCGTCAATCGGCGTGCGGATGCTGGCAAGACGCTCAATATTGTTTGTCCAAATAGAATAGTAAACGTGTCCAGACAGTTTTTCCTCGCCCAGACCTTTGGGGCCTCGGGCTGAGGAGAGTCGGCGATTGGCATTGCAGCCGCTTTCGAAGGGGCTTACCGTTTTCCCGGCTGTAGGCTCGGCCCAAAGAAAAAGCCTTCTGAAGGGACTATTAATAAACAACCAAGAAATTTTGGCCCGCGGTCCCAGGCCTGAAGGCGCGAAGGCCTGAAGGCGCGAAGGCCTGAAGGCTTGGGAAAAACGCTTGTCCGCTGAAATATTGTCTCCCCAGGCCCCTCTCCGCGTCCTCGCGTCTCCGCGCGAGACTGCCCCCTTCTATGCCCGCTGAAAAAGCCATCGCTCTGGTCTTGCGAGTCGTCGAGTTCAGCGAGACGAGCAGCGTCGTGACGCTTTTCACCCGCGAGATGGGCAAGATACATGCTATGGCCAAGGGGGCCCGGCGGCCCAAAGGTCCTTTCGAGTCTGCCCTTGACCTGTTGGCCCTGTGTCGAATAGTCTTCCTCCGCAAATCACCCGGCGTCTTGGACCTGCTTACGGAGGCGAAGCTCCAAAAGCGGTTCCGCCCGCGCGATCGCGAACTGGCTTGTCTTTATGCGGGTTACTACGTCGCCGAACTCCTGACCGAACTGACCGACGATTCCGATCCCCATCCCGAACTGTTCGACGCAGCCGTGGAAACGCTCCAAGGCCTCGCCGAACCGGGAACGGCGGTCGCGTCGCTTGTCGCACGGTTTGAGTTGACGGCCTTGCGGCTGTTGGGGCATTTGCCGTCGCTCGAGCAATGCGTCGAATGCGGCCGGCCGGTCGAGGCGACTGGGCGGGTTGCGTTTGGAATGCTTGTCGGCGGCGTGTTGTGTCAGCATTGCAAGGCGGGGCAACGGAATGTGGTGGCGATTTCAGCGGGCGTGCTGCGGGCCATGATCGCCTTGGCCGCCAGCGGCGACGCTTGGCGACGATTGGAACTCGATAGCCGCACTCGCGGCGAATTGCGGGCAGTGTTGAACCATTACTTATCTCATCTCTTGGGCCATAAGCCGCGGATGCACGAGTATCTGGGATGATTCGCTTTGGGTGCCATGCTCACGGCTTTGCGTGAGCAGGATCCGCATCGGGATCTTCGTCCCTGTAGTCTGTAGCCTCAAGCCTGTAGCCTGCTCGTCAGCCTGACCATCAAGGACCTCGGAATGCAAGCCGCCCGGCGGACGTGCGTAGCCATCGCAGCCTGCTTGAGCATGGCGTGGTGCGGCTGCGCCGGTCACACGAGCAACACCGCGGGCGGACCGGTCTACGATCCGTGGGTGCCCGTCGCGCAAGTTCCGACGGGCGAGTCGATGGAAGAGCTTCCGGCCGGCTGGGAGCGCTTCGAGCCGAAGAACCTCGGCCTCACGGTGGAAGTCTGGACCGGCCATGGGCCGGACGAGGGCATCGCCCACCAACTCTACGCGGAAGGCGACGAACTGTATCGCAGAAAAGACTATCACGACGCGGCGTTGAAATACAAAGCGGCCGCCAATCGCTTTCCCGGCACGGCGCTCGAAGAAGACGCAACGTTCATGTGCGGCGAAGCCCACTTCTTCGCCGACGAATACTCCAAAGCCGACGATTGCTACGGCAACGTGATCAAGAAATTTCCCAACACCCGCTTCATGAACATGATCGTGAACCGGGATTTTGCGATTGGCATCTATTGGCTGCAATACGACCACGCGCATCCGTCGTTCTTGCTCAAACCGAATTTCACGAACAAAACGTTGCCGATGTTCGACACCTTCGGCTACGCGATCCGCGCGTTCGACGAAGTGCGGCTTAATGATCCACGCGGCAAATTGGCCGACGAAGCGATTTGGATGACCGCCAACGCCTACTTCCTCGAAGCCCATTACGACGACGCCGACTACTACTACAAGCTGATCCGCACCGATTATCCCAAGAGCAAGCATCAAAAAGACGCTCACCTGCTTGGCATCCAGGCCAAGCTGCATTTGTACCAGGGGCCGATGTACGACGAACGCCCGCTGAAGCAAGGCGAAGAACTGATCGACCAAACGATCGCCCAATACGGCCGCGATCTTGGCGACGAGCGAGAACGACTGTTGACGGCCAAGGCCGAAATCCACGCACAATATGCCCTCCGGCTCTGGGCCGTCGGTCAGTTCTATGAGAAGACGAGCCACTACGGGGCGGCAAAGATTTATTACCACGAGCTCGTCAAAAAGTGGCCGAACACCGAACTGGCAAAACGTGCGGACACGCGCTTGGTCGCGATCGACAAGCTGCCCGACAATCCGCCCGACTATTTCCGCGTATTGGCGATCGTTTTCGACCATGAGGATCCAGATAAGCAGAAAACGATTCCAAATCCCGACTCTTCTCCGACGCAAATCGCTCAGCCACCCGGCGACACGGTCCAACGATGATGCGATCGGCGCCTCAATTCGCCGCCGGACGATTTTGCCCGCAGCCACGGCATTTTCCACCGCAAATGGCGGCGCTAGCGGCTATTGGCTGCACCGCGGCAGTCCTGATGGCAGGCTGCGCTTGCTACCACTTTGGCACCGCCGATCTCTATCCGCGCGACATTCACACGGTCTACGTGCCGATGATCGAGTCGGACAGCTTTCGCCGCGACTTGGGCGAGCAACTCACGGAAGCGGTTTGCAAGGAAATTGAAAACCGCACGCCGTTCAAAGTCGTCGGCACTCCGAATGCCGACAGCATTCTCACCGGCCGCATCAAGACCGACACGAAGCACTCGATCGTGCGCGAGCCGAACAACGAAGGCCGCGTCGTCGAGATGGGAATGGTGATCCAGGTCACCTGGGCCGACCGCCGCGGCATCGTGCATGGCGAGGGAGCCGTTCCCGTGCCGCCGGAATTGGTGACACTTTCGCAAACGAATCAACTGATTCCCGAATACGGCCAATCGACCGTGACCTCGCTGCAGCAAATTATGCAGGGGCTGGCCAAAAAAATCGTCGATATGATGGAAACGCCGTGGTAAAACGTTGCCCGGCGATTCCGTAAGCAGCGAATCTATAAGATCGTGCAGATCGGGCAACCGATTGCGGACGGAGTGATGCCCAACGCACCGAGTTGTGCCGTTACCGAAGCGGCCATGGAGAGGTTGGCCATGGCCGAGAGGCTGAGCGGAGCAAGCGCGGCCTCGAGCGACGCACTCGCGCTGGCACTCGCGCTGGCGGCGGCCGACGCGCTGGCAGAAGCCTGAAGGCTCGCTGCCAGATTCAGGCTCGCAAGCGCGGAGAGCGGCAGGGCGCTGATTGCCGCTTGCAGCGACGCTGCCGCATTCGGCGCCAATAAGTTCACCCCCAGCCCGCTCTGGATATTCGCCAGAGCGGCCAGGATGCCGAGCAGGCTGGCCAGGCTCACCGGCGGCACGGCCAGGGCGGGAAGGGAAAGGCTCGCCATGGCGCTCAGCGCCGCGGAAAGACTCGCCATGGCGCCCGGCATCGCAAGACTGATTCCAAGAGCGGCCGACAGCGCAAGCGCTGCTGAAACATTTGCGCTCAACGCAGCGCTCGCCGATGCCGACGCCTGCGCGGAAAGGGCCGCCTGCAATGCGGCCACGGCCCCGGGCGCTCCGAGACTAATCCCGAGCATCGCCTGCACACTGGCGGCGAGCGACGCGGCCAACGACAAATCGGACAGCGCCGCGGCGTTCATTCCCAATAGCGACGCCAGCGAGGGCAGATTCGCATTGATCGAATTGATCGTCGCGCTGAGCTGCGCAGAGGCACTTGCGGATAGCGTTGCCGAGCCCATCGCGCTTAAGCCAGCCGCGGCAGCCGCAGCCAACGCGAGCTTTGCCGAGGCCGCGGCGGAAAGCGACGGGAATCCCAAGGCAATCGCCGCCGACGCCTCGGCCGATGCCGAAGCGGAGGCCGACGCGGCAGCTCCCGCGCCACCCGCCCCTGCCGACAACGACATCGCCAATTGCGCCACGGCGGGCGGCAAAGAAAACGTCAGCGGCGGCAAAGCCGACAACGGGCTCAACTGTGCGAGCGCCATCTTGCAGATGCAAGGCATGTTCTTATCGGCCCAAGAAATTGGAGTTGAATCCGCTCGAACGATCCGCCAAGGTAGATGCCGCCGAATACGACCGTCAAGTCATTCGGTCGAACCTGCGGCCTCGGACGGCCCGGGTCAGGGACGGTCATCCGCCGCGGATGCTCGCGGCGAACTTCACCCAAGTTCGATTCCCATGCGCGCCATCAGCAGCTTCATGTCTTCCCACACATCGCGCTTCGCACTCGGGTTTCGCAGCAGATACGCCGGATGATAGGTGCACAGCACGGGAATGCCTTCGTATTGATAGAACCGCCCGCGCAGGCGGCCGATCGTGGCTTCGCTGTTCAAAAGCGACTTCGCCGCGACCGCCCCCAAGCAGCAGATAAATTCCGGCCGGACAATCGCCAACTGCCGTTCGAGATAGCCGCGGCAATTCTGCACTTCATCGGGCAGAGGGTTGCGGTTGCCGGGGGGCCGGCATTTGATGACGTTGCCGATATACACGTCCTCGCGCTTCATGCGGCAGGCTTCGATGATCTTGGTGAGAAGCTGGCCTGCCTTGCCGACGAACGGTTCACCGGCCCGATCTTCGTCGGCACCCGGCGCTTCGCCGACGAACATCAGCCGGGCATTGATATTTCCGACGCCGAACACGGTTTGCGTCCGGGTTGTGGCAAGTTCCGTACAGCGCGTGCAAGCCGCAACTTCGCGACGGATAATTTCGAGCCTCGGCAACCGTTCTGCCGGCGGCACTTGCACTGCCGCGGGCGGTCGAGCGGCCGGCTGGTTGCCGGTCACGGGACTTGTGGGGCCAGCACTGGCAGAGCCAGTGGCACACGGACTCGCGGCGATCGTCGGACCGGTGGCAAGCGTGGCGAGCGAGGCCGGCGTTGGGGCGGATCGGCGAGATGGCGATTCCGACGCGGACGCCCCAATCGCTCTCTTTTTCGCAGGTGCCCGGTGCAAATGCGTTACGCCGGCCTGTTGCAGGCTCGCAAGCCGGTCGGCCAGCCGGCAGGCCGTGCGTGATTCGGCCGGTCCGCGCTTCGCAGTTTTGCCATCCATGCGAGAAATCCAAGGGACGATGGTCGATCGCAAGAGAAAAAGAGCCGCAAGCCAATCCGGATTATAAGGATCGATCCGGCACTGCCTAGCGCAGCCTTCGGCCGCAACCAAGCGACGCTTCAGCGACCACCAGGGGGGCATCAGGAATTGACGTGTGTGTTCTCGATCGAAAGTGTGCCGTTTCAAAAGCGCGCTGCGCGCGAAGAAGTTGCTGACCAAGACTCTAGCCCAGCCGCATACGCAGCGATAAATGCCTGGGAGGGACGGCGCGTTGGGTCTTTCCAGCCCCGTTCACGGGGCTTAGCGAAATTGGCTTTAGCCACACGGAACCGCGCGCTGCCGATGGCTGAAGCCGCCGTGCCGGTGAGCCCGCTAAAGCGGGCTAATGCGGGCCGCATCAGGCCGGCGTTCCCCGGCATAAATGCCGGGACTGCGGAAAAACCGATGCGCAAAATCGTCGCGCGATTCAAACAATCTGCCTGAGTCGATCCGGCGCTTATTGCCGCGCAAGCTGACGACGGGCGGCTTCCAGGCCCGCGGCGAGGATCGCGTCGGGCTCGCCCGGCGCTCGGACGGCCACTTGGCCATCGATCGGCTTGGCGGTCTGATGCACCACGATATCGGGCTGGACGCCGATGTGAGCAAACGGATGGCCATTGGGCGAATAGAATTTTGCGGTGGTCAAGCGGATGCCGGCCCCGCCGACTGCCAGCGGAAAGATGCCTTGCACCGATCCCTTGCCGTAGCTGCGCGTGCCGACCAGCACACCGCGCGAATGATCGCGCACCGCCCCGGCGAAGATCTCGCTGGCGCTCGCGCTATCGCCATCGATCAGCACCACCAGCGGCAAGTGCCACACGCTCATCGAATGGGCCGTGTAGACGTAGTCTTCTTGCGGGCTGCGGCCGCGGGTTGACACGATGTTGCCCTGGTCGATGAACTTGTCGGACGCATCGACCGCCGCGGTGAGCAATCCGCCCGGGTTGCCGCGCAGATCCATCACCAAGCTGCGCATTCCCTGGCGATGCAATTGCCACAGAGCATTATCCAGATCGCGGCTGGTCGTCTTCTGAAAGCAGGTGAGCTTGAAGTAGCCGACGCCGTTGGCGGCATCAATGATGCGGATGTCATCGACGCTCGGCACGTCGACATGTTCTCGGCGAAGCGTGAGGCTCCGGTCGGGCTGGCTGGCGCTGGCGATCGTGAGGGCGACCGATGTGCCCTCCGCTCCTTGCAGCAACTCGGCCGCTTGATCGGTCGAAAGGTCGTGGGTCGAATGGCCCGCGACGGCGACGATTCGATCGGCCGCCTTTAGGCCGGCTCGTTCGGCGGGGCTGCCGTGAATCACGTTTACGATCAGCAGTGCGTTGTCGGCCGATTTCAATTCCACGCCCAAGCCGACGAAATTGCCTTCGATCTGCGAATAAAGATCGTTCAATTGGTCGGGCGTCAGGAAGGTCGAGTATTCATCCAAGCCGCCCGCGGCGCCGCCGGTGTATTCCAAAATGGTGCTGGTCGGGCTGAGATGCAGTTTGTCTTGAGCCAAGTTCGCGGCAGCGGCGACCGCAGCGCGGGCCTCGTCGGCATTATGGATCGCGCGGCCGTCGACAAGCTGATGCAGTTCGCGGCGAAAGGCATCGATTTCTTGCGGGCCGGGCTGGATCTGGCCCTGCGCGCCGAGTGCCGACGCCAGAAACATCGGCTCGCCGAGCGCGACTTCGAAATCGAGCGTGCCGTGCTCGACGATGTGCTGCCAGTCGGGGTCAACCACGTAGTGCGAAAAGACTTTGTTCAACACCTCGGAATAAAGATCGAGGGCTCGATTCTCATCGAGCTGCGTCAGGCTGCGGCGGAAGCTTGCGTCGGCATAGCGGCGACCGAGATCGTAGTGGATGCGGGCCAGATCGATGCGTTGATTCAATCCGCTCGCGGCCGGATTGCTGCGATAGGCCTCTTCATAGAGCGAAAGCGCTTCGCCCCAGCGGCGCTCGATTTCGAATTTCTCCCCGCGAACGAGAACTTGCGGATCGGCTGTCGGAGCGGTCGAGGCCGAGCCGAGCGGAGCCGGCGGCACTGGAATCGGCAAAAGCTGCGGCGGCAGGGTGCGTTCCACCCCGGCCGGCTGAATCGTCAGCGGCAGGCCGCCGACGGGCGGGAAATTCGCAGGCTGTTGGGCAAGCGAGGGACCGGCAACAACCAAACCCAAGGCCGCGGCACCAAGGAGCGCGGCACCGCGCAGAGACAATCGAAGTCGCATCATGGAGGTTCCTGAAGGCAGGGGATCGCCGTGAGCAGGGTCTCACCCGCGACGAACCGGATCAATCGAGTGGCATCGAGACTTTCAACCGTGAAGTCCAACCGCGATGCCGTCGCGCTGCAATGACATTGGCCCGGATATCGCTACGTCGCATCTCGCCGCGTCTCGCCGCGCTGCATATCGCTGCGCTGCATATCAAGACACTGCATATCACGACGCTGCAATCTCATGGCACCTTGCACCAAGCAACACGTACAACTCTTCCTAAAAAGCACCACTGGGCCGGTCGGCAAGGGTGGGTCAAGATACCGGCCGAAACCAATGTAGGCCACGATTCGCCATCCGTCAAACAAATGGCAAAAGAAATTTGCCGCGTCTTTCCGCAAGACCGTTACAACGCGCGCGGCGATGGTGGCATCGTGCCGCGCGCGCCCGCGCAGGAATGAGAAACGACTTTTGCCCGATGGGCCTGCTGTCGCGACGGTGCCTGCTGTAGCGGATGGGAGGCCGGCGCAGGAAGAGGACAGGGGCCAGCCGCGGGAGGTCAGGCGGCCGACAGTCGGCAAGCCGCGGAGGCGGGGCGGGCCATCGAATCGCGGGCCCAACCTTCTTGCGAAATGCAGAAATTTGCTGCAAGATTTCTTCGCTTCCGGTAACCTTTAGCTCAGGCCTGCTGCGGAGCGTTGCCGGCGATGCATCGCGGTTGCGGCGCCCAGACCAAGGCCCAGACCCACTGCGAACCCATCCGCCTCAGGAGAAATCCCATGTGCGTTTCCCATTCACGACGGCTCAAGAAGATGTTGGATGCCATGTTGTGGAGCTCGGCCTTATTGGCAGGTTTCGCGATTTCAACTCGCGCTCGCGCGGATGAGCCTGCCGGTGATGGCAACGCGAAGGCCGCGGAAAAGCCGGGCTCGGAAAAATCTACCGATGCTCCAAAACCAGCCGCTTCGGCCGACGACGCCGAGCGGTGGGCCAAGAATCTCGACAGCGATATTTTCGTGAACCGGCAGGAGGCCAGCCGTAAACTGTTCGAAGCCGGCAAGGCGGCCATCGGCCCATTGTCCGACGCCGCCGCGGGAAACAGCCTGGAAGCCACGACCGCCGCCGTCGACATTCTCCATCGCCTGTCGGAATCGGCCGACACCGCGACCCGCGATGCCGCCAAAGCAGCGCTCGAAAAGCTGGCAGACGGACCACATGCCGCAGCCGCCGGATTGGCAAAATCGGCGCTCGCTCCGCCACCATCGCCGAATGCTCAGCCGGGCGGACCGAATATCGGCGGCCAGATTCGAATCGGCGGCAATATCCAGTTCGGCGGCGGGGGCAACATTCAAATCCTGCCCGGCGGAAATATCCAAATTCTCCCCGGCGGGAATATGCAGCCCGGCGGCGCGATCCAGGTGTTTCGCATTCAGGCAAACGCCGGCAACGGAAACCGCACCGTCGATGTCGACGACAACGGCAAGAAGGTCCACATCCAAGAAGATCAAAACGGTATCGAAGTGCGCGTGACCGAAAAGGTGAACGGCCAGGACAAGACCGACACCTTCAAGGCCAAAGACGCCGCTGAACTGAAACAGAAATCCCCCGAAGCCCACAAGCTTTATGAAAAGTATGGCCAAAACGGCGTCGGTGGCTTGCAGATTCAAGCTCAGGTGGGCGGGCCGGTGCCCAATTTCGCCCCGCCGATTGCGCCCCTCGGCCCGGCTCCGCGCGCCGTTCCACTCGGCCGCAAATCGAGCGACAAGGAAGCTGGCGAACAAATCGATCAAGCTCGCAAGTTGATCGCCGAAGCCACCGATCATCTGAAAAAAAACGGGGCGCGGATCGGCAACGCGGCGCCGCAAAAAGATTCCGATCTCGATCGGGCAATCGAAAAACTCGACGAAGCCAACCAGAAGCTCGAAGAAGCACGGCAAAAGCTCGATCGCTAAGCGGTCGCAAAAAACAAACGTCGACAATTCGAATTTCGGGGTACCATGCCCACGGCTCTGCGTGGCCATGCGACACCGGCGGCTAGCGCCATGCCGCTAACGAATTGGCAAACGTCAGCGGCAAGGCGCTAGCCGCCGGCAAAACCACCAACAACATTTCGAGTTCGAATTGATGGACGACGTTCGCCCCGTAATCGTGTACGAAGTGTGGCGAACAGATCCTGATTTTGAATCACTTTACGCGATGGTCACCGCAAGTGGTTTTGGCTCACGGTTACCACGCGGAGGTCGCCGACGTTCGTGTGGGTGGGACCGGTTTTGAGCAGACCGCCTGCCGGTTCGAAGAAGCGGTAGGCGTCGTTGCGCTGCAAATACTCTTCCGCGTTGAGGCCGAGTTGGCGGCTCCGCGCAAACACGTCAGCGTCGACGATCGCGCCGGCGGCGTCGGTCGGGCCGTCTTCACCGTCGGTGCCGGCCGAAACCATTGCGATATCAGCCGCATCTCGCGAAGCCGAATTTTCAAGTTGGATCAGTGCGGCCAGCGCGAGTTGCTGATTTCGGCCGCCCAATCCGCGACGGCTTGATTCGAGCAACCGCACTACGCCCTCGCCGCCCGAGATCAGGCAATCGGGGCCAGGGCCGCGACGCATCGCGATCGCCATGTCGGCCATATGTCGGCCGATCGGCTCGACAAAACCTTCCGGGCGCGTGGCAGCGGTCATCGCATGGGCGTATCCCAGGCGGACCGCTTCTTGGCCCGCGGCGTCGACGGCTGTGGCGTTGTTGGCCAGGATGAAGTTGTCGACTTGCAACTCACGCTCACCACCGGCGGCTAGCGCCTTGCCGCTCACGGACGGGACCGGCTGGTGGCGAAGATAGTCGTACACGGCCGTGGGGATCGCCGTTTGGCCTGGATCGAATCGGGAAAGAATTTTCAGTGCGGCGGCGGGCGTCGAACGATCGGCAACCGTCGGGCCCGAGGCGATAAGATCCAGCGGATCGCCGAGCACGTCGGAAATAATCAGGCTCACGAGCCGCGCGGCGCGGCATGCTCGCAATAGGCCGCCCCCTTTGATGCGGGTCAATTGCTTGCGCACCGTGTTCAACTCGGTAATGTCGGCCCCAGCCGCGGCCAGATGCCGAGTCACCGCCAACTTGTCGGCGAGGCTGATTTCCGGCGGCGGAGCGGGCAATAGGGCCGAGCCGCCGCCGGAAATCAGGCAGAGGCACAAATCTTCGGTTGAAAGCCCGCCGACGATCCGCAAAATTTCGAGCGCCCCGGCGACGCCCTCGGCGGTCGGCTCGTTGATGCCCGCCGGCCGAGCCGCGTGCAAATGAATGCGTTCGAGCGGCCGCACGCAATCGGCCGGCACATTCACCCAGCCGACCAGTTTTTTGTCTTCGATGAGTCGCGGCCCGAGCACCGATTCCAGCGCCGCCGCCATCCCCGCTCCAGCCTTGCCCGCTCCGACGACGGCGATTCGACCGATACGGCGCAAATCGATCGGCGAAATGGTCGAATCATTGCCGGTCAGGTCACCGCCGGTCAAATTATCGCCGATTGCAAGCCAATTGCGGTCAATATGCACATGCTGGCGAATCAACCGCTCCGACCCGACGGCATCGAGCCCGGCCCGCCAAATTCGAATCGCTTCGGAGCGGAGTTGGGCGGCGGTGCGGAGCATGGGCAGCATTGTATCAAGCGGCTGCCGGCTTTTCCCTGGCCCACGGACGACGCACGCTTTAGCGTGCCGCGCCCTGGGCCTGCATGCCGGGCGGGATCGGGGCGGCGACGGGCGACATGGTTTGCATCGACACATCGTCGATCCAGGCGTCGCCCAGGCCGGTGAGAGCGAAGGTGACCCACACCGGGCCGTCGTGCGTCGCAATCCGATAGAGAACGAACTCGCGCCAGCCGGGCGTTTTCAAAGCTCGTTCGGCCAGCGCTTCGCCGCCGATCGAATCGAGAATCATCAGGCCATCGACGCTTCCGGTGATCGCGATGGGCACTCGCGTCCAACCGCGCATCACGACGATCTGGCCGCGGCGGGCCGGCACCGATGCCGTCGTCACCCACACGGGCGGCGTTTCCACCAACGACGGCGGTTCGAGCTTGTTGGCCGGTTTCACTTGCAAGTGCAGGCTAAAATGCCCGCTGTGTGAAACGGTCGGCGAAAGATCGACGGTGCTCGCGACCGAGGGCTGCGGATGCTCGAAGTGCCGCCAGCCGGATTGCAGCATGGCGCCGAGATTTTCGCAATCACCCGCCGGAAGCTGATTCAGGCTCAGCCGACCGCTGCGGAGTTCATCGACGAAACGCCAATGGGCCGGCAGCGTGTCGAATGTGGCGACCAACGGGCTCACGAGCGGCGAGTTTTGCGTCGTGGCGGCTTGCTCCCAGCGGAGTCGCTTGTATTGCTCCATCGGCCCCATCGCCTTGCGTGCTGAAAGATAGGCCGTCGGTCGGTCGCCGGCAGCCAGTGCCCTATCGGCGTCGGCAAGTTCCGTGCGAGCCTTGGTGAGCCATTCGCTCGCCTGGGGCGCTTCGCGTGGCCGCGGCGGCAATTGTCGATCGATCGACTCGAGCCGGAGCAATGTTTGCACGGCCAGTTCGCGCTGCAAATCGGCCGCCCGCGTCGCCATCGCCGCCAGGCGGCGCTCGAGCGTGTTGACCACCACCGGGTCGGGCGTAAGCAGCACCAATGCCGAAAGCTGGAATTCGTCGATGGTGACTTGCGTGCCGCCAGTCACACGCTTGTGGTTGATGGGCCGCAGGCCGACGGGCGTTAGTTCATACACTTCGTGCGACTCGGGCACGCCGGGCACGACAATCGACGCCGGCGCGGTGGCCATCGGCCGCGGAACGTGCTGCGAACCGGCCGCCAAACGCATCATGATCAACAGCCGGGCTCGATCGGTTTGCACCACGAAGCCGACAACCTGCGGATCGGTCGAGGTGGCAAGACTGATATTGCTGCCGATGGTGGCCCAAGGCTCGAGCAATTCAAGTTCGAGGTTCAATAGCGTCAGTGTTAGCCGCACGTCGGCCGGGGCGGCGGCGAACGGTCGTTCGGATTGAAACTCGAGACCGCGTGCTCCCGAAGTGAGCGCCATGTAGGTCAACAAGCGGATCGATTTGCAATCGACTTCCGCCGGGGCCGCGGCGCCGCCGACCAGAACTTCCTGCTCGCGCGTGATGGGCCAAAGCTGGGTTTGAATGGCCGTCCAAAAGGGCGTGCCCGGGCGGGCCAAGCTCGAGCGGGAGCGAAGCCACTCGGCGTAGTCGGCGAGTTCGAGGCTCGTGCCGAGCGGCAATCGGCTCAGTTCCAAAAGATCGACTTGCCGGCTATAGGGCCGTAGTTCGGTGTCCGGGCCGCAGATAATGGGCCGATGGGCGCGGGCATCGGCGAGCCGCAATTGGCGAACCTCGGCAACCGTCGCATCGAGATTCGCCGCGGTCAGCCCGTCGCCCAAATGCCAGGCCAGCATGGGTTCGAATTCCGGCCCGATCGCTGGAATGAAGTTTGATCCGGCTCTCGCACCATTGGCCATGGGCGGCGGCCCAATCAACCACACGCCGGCCCGCTCCGCTTCGGCCAGTAGCGCGGGCGTCGGAGGCTGCGAAAGGCGAACGGCATTGAAACCGGCACTGGAAAGATTCGCCAAGGGTTCGCCGCGATAGGGAAATATGCGCGGGAAGAACGGATGGCCATCGACCAACAGCACTGAGCCGTCGAGGCGCACATCGTGACGCGGTCGCGGGGCAAGCGGCGGTCCGGACAGTGTTTGAACGGCGTCAGCTTGGATGGCCGACGCTTGTTGGATCGCGCGGGCTGGCACTTCGACCAGGCCGGCCAGTCCCAGATCGTCGATGAGTGCATCGGTTGTTCCGGGGCCGCCGTAGAGGTTGAGCCAAATTTGGTCGATGTAGGCTTCGCGGGTATCGACGTTGGGCCCAAGTTGCAATCGGAGCACCCGCGCTTGCCGTTCCAAAAGGAGGGGGGTGTTGCCCAATTGCAATCGCTCCCAAACGCCGACCTGCGAATAGGCTGAGCCGGCGAGCAAAACGGTCGCTGCCGCGCCGGTCTTCGGATCGATGGTGCGTGGTAAGACGGCGCGGCCAAAAATCTGCAGGCCCGGATGATCGGCTTTCACCCAGACGCTGGCAATCAATTCGCTGGCGATGTGTGCCGGGGGCACCGGATGGCTAAAATAGATTGCTGTGCCGTTCGCGCCGCTGGTGCGTATCTCTTCGGCGCCTTGGCCGGCATGGCCGACGCGGGGAATGCGGCGCTGTAGATTCACCGTAAACTGCAGATCGGCACGCGCTGGTCGCCACGAGACGGTCGGGCCGTTGAAATCTTCCCGCCAGATGCCTTGAGCGGGCGCAGGCACACACCAACTCGCAAATCCGCAGGCGAGCAGCCACGGCAGGAACCGGCGAATCGGGCCAAGGAAATAAATGAGCGCGCGCCTCCATGCGCATCCGAAACGCCACGCGCGATATTTTTCGCTACGCGCGGCGTAAGTTGGGCTTGTAGCATGGTTTAGGATTTTACTCCAGGTCAGTCGTGGTGTTTTCGCCACAACCCTGAAATCTACGCTTCCTGGCTCCGATCGCGCAACGTCTTGTAAACGCAGAAGTTGCAAATTCTGGCGTCGCACTACTTGCAACCTGGCACAACCTCTGCTCTAGGGAAGATGCAACACCCCAGGAGCGAGACTTCTCTATGTCGAACGCCAGCCGAATCGTGAAAGCCAACCCGGATGAACTTCCCGCCGACCTTGTCGAATTGGGCTCGGTCCTTGCTCGACTTCCCGACGAATATCGCGAGCGCATCGAACCGATCATTGCCCGTGTAGTGGAAAGCACGAAGCGCCGCCGGCGAATTCTCAATCTCGTGCAAGACGCATTGTCTCAACTGCGGCTCGACATGAAATATCTGATGTTCGATCTCGAGGCCACTCGCCGCGAACGCGACGATTATCGGCGCAAGGTCGAAGAGGCGTAGGCGAACGGAATCTATCGCGCGGATCGGAAGCGGCGCGGCGGAACCGAACGGAATCGTCCCTAACTGGCGGATTGGTGTGGCACTGGCCAGCGCAGTCGGCCAGTGCCGGCCGGAGAGAGCTGGCGTTCCGGCTCGGAGGCGTCTGACACGAGAACACTTGCCAAACGGCAACGTGCAAGAGGGTACCGCCGTGTCCAGTGGCACACGCACTGGCCGACATCGCTGGCCAGTGGCACACGCACTGGCCGACTTCCGCTGGCCAGTGGCACACGCACTGGCCGACTTCGCTGGCCAGTGGCACACGGCCCACACCTCGACAATCGTTGACGGGTGCTATGTTCGTGTCCAAAGGCTTCAATAGGGCTAGTGGGAAGCGGTGGCATGTGATGTGCTCGCCTTTCACGGTATTGGCGCGGTTTGCCGTAGCTCAGCCTTTCCAGGCCGACGAACACCGGCGAATGTCAGGCTGGAAAGCCTGACCTACCTGAAACGGCCAATTGTGGGGGAGCCCCAGGTTAGGATAAAATTCGGATTGGATGAGCAGGGCAAGAGGCGCATGACTCGGCCGGCGAAAGCCGGCCGGCCACAGGGTTGTTTCGCGCGTTGCAATCTTGAGTTCTGACGTGGAAGCCATGGCCGAGTTATCCGCCGAACAGATTGCTCAACGAGCATTCGATCTGGATCTCATCGATCAGCGATCGCTGCAGGCGGTGCTCGCTGAAACTCGGAATCTGGAACCGGCCGAGTTCCAGCAGCTATTGATGCGCCGCGAATTGCTCACTGCCTTTCAACTCGAGCGCTTGCTCCGCGGCGAGCGATCTGGCTTTTTCTACGGTAAATACAAGGTGCTCTATCAGGTCGGGGCCGGCACCTTTGCCCGCGTCCACCGGGCCGTGCATCGCGAAACGGGCCAAGTCGTCGCCGTCAAGGTCCTCCGCAATCGATTCAATGGCGACGCGGCCAAGCGCGATCAGTTTTTTAAAGAGGCGGAAGTCGGGCAGACATTGCGGCACCCCAATATCGTCGCGATCTACGAGGTCGCCAGCGAGAAATTGTCGCCCTACATGGTGATGGAGTTTGTCGAAGGACAAACGCTGCGCAATTTTCTCAAAAATCGCAAGCAGATTGCCCCCGTCGATGCAGTGCGGCTGATGGCCGATATTGCCCGCGGATTGGATCATGCTTTCCGCCGCGGCATTTCCCATCGCGACTTGAAGTCGTCGAACGTGTTGGTGTCGAGTGCCGGGCACGCCAAGTTGGTCGACTTCGGTCTGGCGGGCATCGATCCCGATGTCAGCGATGAGGCGCTCGCCGGAACGGAAAACCCGCGGACGCTCGACTATGTTGCTCTCGAGCGGGCCTCGAACGTGCACAAAGACGACAACCGCAGCGATATCTTTTTCGCCGGTTGCATTTACTATCACATGCTTTCCGGCAAGCCCGCGCTCGAGGAAACTCGCGACCGCATGCAGCGGCTGAATCCGACGCGATTTTTCGATATTTCGCCGTTGAAGCGCGAGTGCCCCGACCTGCCGCGGCCGCTCGCCTCGGTGGTTGACAAGGCAATGGAGTTGGATGTCAAAATGCGCTACCAAACTCCGGGCGAAGTGCTCGCCGATCTGAATATCATGCAGCAGAGAATCGCCGAAGGGCAAAGCCTCGACAACGCCGCCATCGGCGTGAAGCAGCGATCGCTGATGATCGTCGAGCCGAGCCCGCGAATTCAAGATGTGCTGCGGACGCAGTTAAAGCAGAGCGGCTACCGGGTATTGGTCACGTCCGATCCGCAACGGCCGTTCAGCGGTTTTGCCGCCGGCGCGCCGCCGGCCGATTGTGTCCTATTTTGCACGAGCAACTTGGGAGAAACCGCGCTCGATGCATTCAATCGCTTTGGGCAGCACACGAGCACGGCGCGCGTGGCTGCCGTTCTGCTGTTGGGATCGAAGCAGGGGGATTGGTCTGCCCGCGCGAAAACCTCGCCGCTGCACGCCGTCGTGAATAGCCCCTTCACGGTTCAACAACTGCGAGAACTGATCGAGCGCGTGCTCGGCAATGCCGAGCCGGCCGAGAAACAGTGATCGTTGGAAACCGCCCGCGATGGCGCGGACCGCATGCTTCGTTTGCGATTTCGCCGCTTCGCGAGCCAGGCGGCCGAGAGCATCGGCGATACTTTGGCTCGGCCAAAAACGAAGTTCTCCACAGACTCCGCTCCCCTGGCGAGAGAGGCAGGGTGAGGGGTTTCGAAAGCGGAACTTATTTTTCGGCCAAGCGTTTGCTGCCGACAACGAACTTGCCCAAGCCGCTCGGCCGCGACCGCTGAACGACCAAAAAGCCGACGAACCCGAATGTCATGAGCACAAGCGATCCGGGCTCGGGAACCGGCGCAGCGCCGAGGTCGGTGACACTCACATCATCGAGCCAGATGTTGCCCCATTGATCCTGCCCGATAAACGACAACGATGTCGAAGTCGTATCGGCGGCTGCCACCGCGTCGAAGCTGAATTGGACATAAGGCGCAGCGGAATGCCCGTCGAGCCCGCCGAGTTGACTGTCGGAAAGATTAAGATTGCCGGTGCCGAACGACACATCAAGGAAGTTGTTATAAGTCGGATCGTAACCGTCGCTCGTGGCGTAAAACGAGATGAGATACTCATGCAGCGCCGTTGTTGCGATGACCTGCGAAACGTCGCCCGTCGCGACGCCGTCGCCCGCAAATTCGGCTTCATAGTCGCCCAAGTCTGCGTGGGCCGGCCCGCCAATGGTGGCGATCCCTGAAAGTGCCCAGGGGGCCAGATCGGCGGGCCCATTTTCAAAACTCGGATTTCCGACGAGATTTTGTCCGCTGGCGGTGCGAACATCCGTTAAGGCGCATGCGATCACGAGCAATGCTAGCAAGCGACAATGAGCATATGATTTCATTAGCGAACTCCCGAAAACGTGGACCGACGGTGGCGCAGCGCCCTGAGAGGCGACCTATCTGGCGGGGGGGATGGCAGTCGTGGATACTACTCCTGTCCAGCCGCCGCCGCAAGCTTTTTGGGAAGGATTTTCTCTTTTTTCGTAAAGTCGATGGGTCGCATGGTCGGTCCCGAAACGCGCACCTTAGGCCGCTAATGCCGTGAACACATTCGCCAAACGCTTTCCACATCGTGCGACCCGCTGGCAACTAAGAACCACCGCACTCGATCTGCCGCGACGGCCGTTGCTGATGGGGATCGTCAACGTCACGCCCGACAGCTTTTCCGACGGCGGCAAATTTCTAGATCCCTCGGCCGCCATCGAGCACGGGCTGCAGCTTGCCGCAGAAGGGGCCGATCTGCTGGATGTCGGCGGTGAGAGCACACGCCCCTATTCCAATCCCATCGCGGACGAAGAAGAACTGCGGCGCGTGCTCCCTGTGGTTCGCGCCTTGTGCCGCCAAGCGAAGCGGCCTGTGTCGATCGACACCTCGAAAGCCGCCGTCGCTCGCGCCGCACTCGACGAAGGGGCCGAAGTGATCAACGATATCACCGGTCTGATCGGCGACCCCGAGATGCTTGAAGTGGCTCGTGCCTCGCAAGCCGCTGTCGTGGCAATGCATATTCAAGGAACGCCGCAATCAATGCAAGATGATCCGCGATATGCGGATGTCCTCGGCGAAGTGCTGTCGCATTTGCGAGACTGTCGCGAGGCTTTGATTGCGGCCGGCATTGCTCCTGAACGAATCTGTCTCGACCCGGGGATCGGCTTCGGCAAAACCCACGCTCATAATCTGGCCTTGCTCGCGAACTGCTATCGGTTTCACGAACCCGGCTGTCCGATTTTGGTCGGGCATTCGCGCAAGGGGTATATCGGCAAGGTGCTGGCCGACAAATCCGCCGACCCACTGCCGGGCACAATCGGCGTTTCGTGTGGCTTGGCGTCACAGGGCGTGCAAATCCTCCGCGTTCACGATGTCGCGCCCGTGCGACAGGCGCTCCTACTGTTCGAGGCGGTCGCGGATGCCTGCGAGGATCGATGGCGGTAGCGATTATTTGATCGAATGTCCGGATTCCCCTGCTGGCGCTGCGGGCGCGAGGGTCTTCGCCGACGTTGACTCACCACGCGCTTTCAACGATACTTCGGAGGAGCGATTGCGGGGCGCTACGGGGGCGGTGCGAGTCTTAAGATTTGAGGTTGATTGGTTTTGCGCTTCGAGAGGCTTGAGTCGTGGCGATCGCCGAAATTCAAGATCTGCGGCAGTATTGCGTCGAGGTGGCGATGCGCGCGCGCTCCGCGTCGGAAGAACTGGTGCGCGCTTCGGGGCAGCAAAAGATCGACTGGCTGCGGCGCGCGGCGGCAATGATCCGCGAGCGGTCGGCCGAGATTCGCATGGCCAACCAAGTCGATCTCGACGCCGCTCAAGGCTATGGGCTTACGGACGCCGAAATCGATCGGCTGCGGCTCACTCCCGCTCGCATCGAAGAGATCGCCGCGGCGTTAGAAGCCGTCGCAGCGCTCCCCGACCCGGTCGGCGAAGTGATCGAATCGTCGGTGCGGCCGAATGGATTGCAAGTGTCGAAAGTGCGCGTACCGCTGGGCGTGGTGTTTTTCATCTATGAATCGCGACCGAATGTGACGGCCGACGCCGCGGCAATTTGCGTCAAAAGCGGCAACGCCGTGATCCTCCGCGGCGGCAAGGAAGCGATGCACTCGAGCCGAGCGATCGTCGAAATTCTGAACGAAGCGCTCGCAGGCGTCGGGCTGCCGGTCGATGCCGTGCAACAGGTGGCCACAACGGATCGCGAAGCGGTGGGGCATTTTTTGCGATTGTCGGAATATATCGATCTGGCCATTCCACGCGGCGGAGAGAGCCTGATTCGCCGCGTTGCCGCGGAAGCGAAAATGCCCGTGATCAAGCATTTCACCGGCAATTGCCATGTGTACGTCGATCGCGCGGCCGATCTCGACATGGCCGAGCGAATTACGATCAACTCGAAGTGCCAGCGGATGGGCGTTTGCAACGCGGCCGAGTCGCTCCTGGTTCACGCCGATGTGGCCCGCAGCTTTCTGCCGCAAATCGGAGAGGCGTTGAAGTCGGAGGAAATCGAAATCCGCGGCGACGAACGGGCGCGGCAATCGATTCCCTCGGCCGGTATTGCTAGCGACGAAGATTTTTTTGCCGAATATCTGGGGCCGATCATCTCCGTCAAGGTGGTCGATTCGTTGGACGAGGCGATTCGGCACGTCAACCATTATGGCTCGCACCACACCGATGCAATTCTGACGAACGATCTTGCCGCGGCTCGCGAGTTTGCCGATCGGGTCGATAGCGCCGCAGTGATCGTCAATGCGAGCACCCGATTCAACGATGGCGGGCAGTTCGGCCTCGGCGCGGAAATCGGCATCAGCACCGACAAATTCCATGCCCGCGGCCCATGCGGCCTCAAAGAACTAACCAGCTACAAGTACGTCGTGTATGGCGACGGGCAAGTGCGAGAGTAAATACCTAATGACGAATGAAGAATGTCGAAGGAATGACGAATGACGGCACGAGGCATTTGAATGCCTGGCTTCGTCCTTCGTGCTTTGTCATTCTCTCGTCATTCGAGCTTAGGCATTCGGCATTCTCACCACTGGGAGACCAAGGATGGTCGGAGATGTTCTTAGCCAGGCGGAAGTCGAGAGCCTGCTCAGCGCGATGGAAAGCGATGCGTCGGCGAAGCACGGCGCTGCGCACTCGAAAGAGCGATCCGGCGAGTCGAACCATCCGAGCCGGCCACGCGAAAAGGTCACCCCCTACGACTTCAAGCGGCCCGAACGCGTCGGCAAGGAGCAGATGCGGGCGTTGCAAACGCTGCATGAGGGCTTCAGCCGGAATTTCGGCGCAGCGCTTTCCGGCTTGCTGCGCAGCATCGTCGACGTGAAGCTCACCAGCGTCGACCAGCTCACCTACAGCGAATTCGTCTTCAGCCTCGAGAATCCGACGTGCTTCAATCTGGTTCGTGCCGAGCCGCTCGAAGGAAGCTTGATTCTCGATATCAATCCATCGATCCTCTATCCGTTCATCGACCGGCTGCTGGGGGGTGGGCGCGACCCTGGGCCATTGGCCCGGCGCCCGCTGACGGAAATCGAGCTGCGCCTCGTGTCGCGGATCACGAATTTGTTTCTCGACCAGTTGCACGAGGCCTGGCTGAACGTGGTGGATTTGAAGCTCTCGGTCGAGCGTGTCGAGAGCAATCCGCAACTGGTGCAAATCGTGCCGCCGAACGAAGTCATCGTGCTGATCAGCTTCGAGCTGACACTTGGTGAAATTCGCGGCATGATGAATTTCTGCATTCCCTTCAACACGATCGAGCGGATCGGCAACAAACTGTCGAGCAATAGTTGGATCAGCTACGGCAAGCGCACCTCGACCCCCGAAAGCCGAACGCAAATCACGCGCAGCCTGAAGGGCGCGCTCGTGCAATTAGTCGCCCAACTGGCGGAAACACGAATCACCACCGGCGAGTTGATCGGCTTGCGCGTCGGCGATATCATCACGACCGACAAAGACATCCATCAGCCGCTGGTGGTGAGCGTCGAAGGCGTGCCGAAATTCCGCGCCCACCCCGGAGCTTTCAAAGGCCGCAAAGCCATCCGAATCGAACACCCAATCGGCATGATGCCAGCTACGGCAGCGGCGCCAACCGTGGCGCCGGTCGCGCCGGCCCCCGCGCCGGCCAAGAAATAACCTCGCATGCGTTCCGTTCTCCGGTCGATAATCTGGATAGTTGACTTTGGCGACTAGGATAAGTATGATTCCGCAGAATGTCGCCTTCTGCAGTGGAAGGAGACACGGAAGTGCAAGAGATCACGAGGCTTACAGCGCAATTGCCGGTCGGGGGAGAGAAGATGTCCGTTGTTCCGGCGTATACGCCTCCACCGTCGCCGGAACCGGATGTGCTGGAAAGGCTGCGGCAGGAAAGCCAGCGATTGGAAACGGCTTCGCCCGAGGAAATCATCCGCTGGGCCGCCGCGACCTACTTTCCCAAGCTTACGATGGCCACCGCCTTCGGTCCGGAGGGTTGCGCGATCATCTATTATCTCTCGCGCATCGAACAGCGGGTGCACGTTTTCAATCTCGACACGGGCTATCAATTTGCCGAAACGCTGGCGCTGCGGGATGAAATCGCCCGCCGCTATGGGGTCGAAGTCGAGTTGAAGCGGCCCGACACGACGGTCGAACAATACGAAGCGCAGCACGGCGGCCCGGTTTACAAAACCGATCCCGACCAATGCTGTTTCGACCGCAAGATCACGGTGCTCCGCCGAGCGGCCGCTGGATTCGACGCTTGGATGAGCGGCATCCGCCGCGATCAGAGTTCCGACCGAGCCAAAGCGCCGATTGTCGGGTGGGATCGAAAGTTTGGCCTGGTGAAAATCAGCCCGCTGGCGAATTGGACCAAGAAAGACGTTTGGAAGCTGATCTCGCAGGAAAAGATTCCCTACAACCCGCTGCACGACCAGGGATACACGAGCATCGGCTGCTGGCCCTGCACCCGGGCCGTCCTGTTCGGTGAAGACGAGCGCGCGGGTCGCTGGAGCGGCACCGGCAAAACCGAATGCGGCCTGCACACGCGTTAAGAGACTGTGAGGCTTGAGGCTGTGAGACTGTGAGGACGCGCAAGCGATCGACCTGCCCTCGTACCTCAAAGCCTCACGGTCTCAAAGCCTCGCCCCCATGAAGCTTTCGGCCAAAACCGAGTATGCGTGTATTGCGATGCTGGAGTTGGCTCGTCGCTATGAAGAGGGCGAGCCGGTGCGGATTCGCGAAATCGCCGATCAGCACGGGATCCCGTCTCGTTTCCTGGTGCAGATTCTGCTGCAATTGAAGGGGGCCGGCTATGTGGCCAGCACACGCGGCGCCTCGGGCGGTTATCAATTGATCAAGCCGCCCGCAAAGATTTCGCTGGGCGAAGTGATGAATGTAATCGAAGGAAAAGAGGAAGCCCACACTGCCGCCTCGGAGGCGAAATCGCCGACGGCCCGAGTGCTGGCCGGCATCTGGCGCGACATCTCCACCCGCGAGCAAGCCATGCTGCAAGCGATCGACTTCGCCGAGCTCGCCGAAAAAACAAAACAAACCGCCAGCGAAATGTATTACATCTAAATCGCGGCGCACGGCCGGCAAAGCCGGATCGCCAACGCGAAGAAAGACCCGACCTATTTGCTGGCCGAGATGGAGATCGGGCGTTCGGTTCCGTTGGCGGTCGATCAGATCGATGTCGAGTGCCCTCACCGACAGTGCGAATTTCCGCACCCCGTCGAGAAGCGACGTGTTTTTGGCATCCTCACCGCCCGCTCCAGTCATCCCCGTCTTGCGTTGCTGTACGAAAGTCAGAGTCGCGATCGCGTGCTGGCCCACGGTCTCTTGATCCTCGTCGCCCGGATTGGGGAACTTCTCCTTCACGATTTTACCCATCCGCACCTGCGTCAGCTCCTCGGGCGCGAGTTCCGGGTCGAACATCCCGCGCTCGATCGCCTGCTTGTCTTGCACGAATGCGGTCACCAACTCGACAAGATACTCGCGGCAGATGCGCTCGGCCTCTGGGCTTTTCGGTTCCGCCAATCGGGAGTTTGAGCAAAATTTTGCCGCCGCAGGATATAATGCGATAGCGCGGTTGGCCTCGTTGCCGTGGCGGTTGAAAGGGGAACGACTTTCGCCGGCAAGCGTCTGGCGGCGCCGTGGAACGGCTCGCCATGAGTCGCGCGAATCTGCTAAAATCGGTGAGTCAATTTTAGCCAAAGCGTCAAACACCTATGCCTGCACCCATTCGCCGCGTCGATGAACTCGGATTTCCGCTCCCCGCCGCGTTTGCCGATCATCCCGATGCGCCGCCGCGTTCCAAGCGCACTTGGGGACAACTGATCTACCGCTGGCGGTGGTCTCTCTTGTTGCTGTTGCTGCCGCTTCTGTTCGGCGATTCGCTGATCCACGGCGTGCGGCAAGCGATTGCCCAGCGAATGCTGCGCAACGCCCAAATTCATTATTTTCAAAACCGATTGCCCGAAGCGCTCGCCTCCACCGATCGGGCATTGTTTTGGGAGCCTAACACGTTCGACCAATGGGAGGCGTACCAATATCGGGCCCTGATTTTCGAGGGCATGCCGAAACATGCCCAAGAAAGCTTCGACGCTTGGACCGAAGTCATCAAGCGGCTCGAAGACCCGCAGCGTGCAAAACAATATTCGGATGAATTGCGCTTGGCCTATTCCGAGCGAGCCTCGGTCGGCGAACGGATCGGCCGGCATCGCGACGCCATCGCCGACGCCACGATTGCCGTGAAGCTGGCCAACAACGACAGATCTCGGGCAGAAACGTTGAACGGTCGGGCTTACATGCGCGCCCTGGCGAACCTCGAACTGGATCGAGCGCTTGAAGACGTCGATGAATCGCTGCGGATCGTGCCCGGCGACGCAAACGTGATCGACACGCGGGCCTATGTCTTGTTTCGGCTTGGAAAATATGACCAGGCCCGAAAAGACATCGACGATGCGATCCGCCGGCTAACGGGTTCGCCCGCGGGCGGATTCTGGTTCGGCCCCGACAACGGACCGCACATCCGTGCGCAGGACGAAGAAGCGTCGATCAATTTTCGCGCGAATCAAGACGCTCTGGCCGTGATGTATCACCATCGCGGCGAAATCCGCAAGAAGCAGGGGCAAGCGGAACAAGGCGAGAAGGATTTCCGCAAGGCGGAGATGCTGGGCTACGACCCCGACCGCGGCATCAACTGAGAGCCGCGCCTCCCGCCCGTTGAAGTTCTGCCTACGCGTAAGTGCTTGCGTGTGCCACTGGTTCTGCCAGTGACGAAAATCCTCGGTAATTTCCTGCACTGCGGAGCCAGCTTGGCTGGCGTGCCACGGGCTGATTTGGCGTGCCACGGGCTGATTTGGTGTGCGACTGGCTGATTAGTGTGCCACTGGCTAGCGCAGTCGGCCGGTAAGTTGACGTTCCGGCTCGGAGGCGTCTGACACGAGAACAATTGCCAAACGGCAACGTACAAGAGACTATCGCCGAATCCGGCGGCGCTCGCACTGGCCGACTTCGCTGGCCAGTGCCACACGAAGATCCGCTCCTGTCGAAACACTTCAACCGGCTGCTAGACGATCGGTTCTTCGCTTGCTAGACGATCGGTTCTTCGCTCGGCTGCATATTGGCCGATTCCAGCCGCGGCGCTTCGACCGCTTCGGAGTCGGACTCCGTCGTGGGCCGAATCTCCAGGCCATTGTGATAATAGACCCGGTTTCGTCCCGCCGCTTTGGCACTGTAGAGGGCGGCGTCGGCCCGCGATAACAGCGTTTGCGGGCCGTCGCCATCGACGGCCGATGCAACCCCGCCGCTGATCGTCAGCGGCAAGTTCTGCTCGACCTGTTGCCGCAAGCGATCGGTGAAGATACACGCTCCCGTCATCGGCGTTTGCGGCATGACGATCACGAACTCCTCGCCGCCATAGCGCGTTACGATGTCGGTATCACGTACATTGTCGGCCAGTAGCTTGGCCACCGACTTCAAGATGCTGTCGCCGTACAAGTGGCCCTGGTCGTCGTTGATCTTCTTGAAATGGTCGATGTCGAAGATCACCACCGAAAACGGCAGCTCGTAGCGGTTCATCATGGCGAACATCGACACGAGCGTCTCGTCGAGTGCGCGGCGATTGCTCACGCCGGTAAGCGGATCGGTGCGCACCTCGGTGAACGTCATCAGGTGGTTCGACTGCTGGCGGATTTCGTCGTAGGCGTTGGCCAATTGGGCGGCCAGTTTGAACGTCGGCTTCAGCATTCCCTCGGCTTCTTGGCAAAGTTCCTGCCAAGCGCCTTCCGATTGCGCTGCCCCGAGCGTCACCACGCGATTCTTGAACCGCACGACGCTCGCATGATGCGTGGCCAAATGGCGGCGGATCAAGTCGGCGATCTTTTCCAATTCGCGTGCGACGGCTTGGGCCCGCTTTAGCTCGCGGCGGGCCTGATTGTCGTTCGCCTGCAGGACCATCCGGCCCCGCCGCCCGACCAGATAGCCGATCACAGTCACGGCCGCCAAAGCCACCGGCGTGGGCAGTTGCAGCGACCAGAAATTGAAGTCGGCTAAGAGCATGAGAAAGACCAGCGATTATTGTCGGAGCCAAAACCCGGGTGAATCAAAAATTCGGCGTGTGGTTAGAGCAAGTTTAGGTCGAAATTTCCAGCAGGCGATCGCGATCGAGCCAAGCGGCGGCGCATTTTCGCTCGATCCGGCCACTAGCAGCGTGCGGGCCGCCGTCTTGGCAGCACGGCATGCTCCCATGGCGAGGTGTTTCAGCTAATAGTTCGATCGCGATCCGAAACCGCGCAAGCAAAAATATCCCGCGACGACCGCACAGCAGAGCACGAGAAACCATCCCTGCCGGTCGAGGCTGTTGATCCAATGCACCGCCCCGGCATATGCCTTGGAAACGAACATCAGTGCCAGCAGCATCGGGAGATCAACGCCAGACATGACCGCGCTTTCGGAAGGCAAATCGTCAGAGCCGGGCATGCGCCCTTCACAACTCTAGGTCACAAAAATCGACCTGAAACCGCGTTTTTGCAAGCGGTTGCGCAATCCGACGCGACGCAAGTTGGCATCGCCGGAACGCGTCGGCCCATGCGAAGCCGAGCGATTTGCCGAATTTAAGCCCGCTGAATTGCTCTGCTCGAACCGGCGCCGCGAGACCAGCTCCTCGTGTGCCCTTGCCGGCCGATGGGGGAGAGTTATAATCATGGCTTCTCAGCGGCCGCAGAGAGCGAGCCGGCCCACCCTGCCGGCACCAACCGGCGAGGGCCGGTTGTAAACCATTGCGGGCAAAGAGATTGGGGGTGTAGCTCAGTTGGTTTAGAGCGCCAGCCTGTCACGTTGGAGGCCGCGGGTTCAAGTCCCGTCACCCTCGCTCGACACAAACATAGCCGAAACAACACTTTACGTTACCTGCCGACGTTCGGCGGTGCGGCTTGTACCTGGGGAATAAAACGGTAATTACCGTTTTATCCGCATGCACAAGGGAACCCCCGCATATGCCTCGAACTGCTGGATCTTCTACGCCTCAGTATCGGAAACATCGGGCAACCACGCAGGCCGTCGTCACCATCGCCGGCCGGGATCGCTACCTCCGGTCCGCATGGTACTAAGGCAAGCCGAATCGAATACGACCGGCTCGTGACCGATGGCTTGCCGCAAGCAGGCCGACGTCGACCGCGACCGACATTACCGCGATCGATGCCCAATACGAAGTCTGGCCGCTTGCGGCAATGGCCTGCCGCACGAGCGCCGCATTTCGCATGTGTCGCTCGATGGTTCCTTCCCGCGGGCGGTCCTGTCGATGTTGCGCCTCACTGGCGGCTGCGGACGCATGTTGGCGCGCGTTCGGGCGTCCATCGGATTCGGCTTGCCGCAACGAACGAAAGCGCTGTATAACGCCGCCCCCGATTCGCGCGGCAGTCCGCAACGGCCTGGCCGTCACTGGAACCGGCAAGCAAAAACGGCGAGCAAGCCGCAACTCCACCGGCGCAGTTAGTCCGGCACATTATTGGCCGGCTTCGGCAACCAGGCTGTTATTCCGCATGAAGCTATTTGCAAGAGCCTTGAAAGAAGCCTGGCGACATTGGGCAAAGCTGGGCCTGGCGTTCGCCTGTTCGCTCGCCGCGGCGGCCCTGTGGGGCGCGAATATCGGCGCCATCTTCCCGATCCTCGAAACCACCCTCCACGGCGATTCGCTGCAACAGTGGAACATGCAGCGCATCGTCAAGAACAAGGAAGAGATCGCCAGTCTGCAGGCCCAACTCGCGAATCCCGCCAAGATTTTTGCGCCTGCCAAGAATGCGGACGGGGAAACGCCGGAGCTCCAAGCCCAAATGCTGCAAGGCAAGCTCCAGGCGGAACAACTTGCCCTGAAGTCGAACGAGAAGATTCAGCCCTACTTGGAACGATTTCTGCCGGCGAGCCCTTTCAATACGGTGCTCCTGGTCGTGTCGCTCGTTTTGCTAAGCACGCTCGTCAAACAGGTTCTTTCGATCTCCGACGATTTGCTCGTCACCAGCGTTTCGCAGTCGATCGCCCGCGATATGCGCATCCGCATTTTCAACAAGGCGATGACGCTCGATCGGGCCGGATTCAATCGTATCGGCACCAGCGGATTCACCGCGCAAATCATGCAAACAACCGACATGCTGGCGGGCGGCATCACCGACTTCTACGGTGGCGCCTTGAACGAACCGTTGCGGATCGTCGCCTGCCTGGTCGGCGCCTTGGTGATTTCGTGGCGTCTCACGCTGCTGTCGCTGATCTTTGCCCCCGTGGCCGCGTTTTCGATCATCTGGCTCAATCGCCAAATTCGCGGCGTTGCGCGGCGCGTGGTGAGCCGCACGCACGGATACCACCATGTCATGCTCGAAGTCTTCAGTTCGCTGCAAACGGTGCAGGCCTACACGATGGAAGCATTCGAACGGGATCGGTTCCGCGACGCCACCAAGGAAGTGCGAAAATCGGCGATCTCGGCGACGTTTTACAACTCGCTGGCGAATCCGATCACCGAGCTGTTCGGCATCGGCATGCTCTGTATCGCCCTGGCGGCCGCGGCGCATCTGTTGATTCACAAAGAGACCGCCATTTTGGGAATCACGATCGCCTCGCGGCCGTTGTCGATGCCCGCGCTCATGGTCTTCTTCGGATTGATGATTGGCGCCGCCGACCCGCTCCGCAAAGTGTCGGGCGTGATCACGAATGTGAACATGGGAATGGCGGCGGCGAACATGCTCTATCCGCTGCTCGACATGCAATCTCAGATTGTCGATCCCGCGACGCCCGCGAAAGTCGCCTCGCCGCACCACAAGCTGGAGTTTCGCAACGTCAGCTTCAGTTACGACGGCTCGCACCAAGTGCTCCGCGACATCAATCTGACAGTTCCCTTCGGCGAACGCCTCGCGATCATCGGCCCCAATGGCGGCGGCAAAACCACGTTCACGAATCTGCTCTGCCGATTCTTCGATCCGCAGAAGGGCGATGTCACGATGGATGGCGTCTCGCTGAAAAAGATGGCACTCGCCGATCTACGCGGGCGGATCGCCCTCGTCACCCAGCAGACCGAGCTGTTCAACGAAACGATCCTGCACAACATCCGCTACGGCTGCTGGCATGCCACAGAGGAGCAGGTGATCGAAGCGGCGAAACGCGCTCGGGCGCACGACTTCATCAGCAGCTTCGCCGATGGCTACCAGACTCACGTCGGCCCGAACGGCCAACGCTTGAGCGGCGGCCAACGTCAACGCATTTCGCTCGCTCGGGCGATTCTCCGCAACGCCGAGATCCTGATTCTCGATGAGGCGACGAGCCAAATCGACGTTGACAGCGAAACCTTGATCCACGACGCGCTCTCCGAATTCGGCGACGGCCGGACGATGATCATGATTTCGCACCGGGCCAGCACACTGACCCTGGCGACCAAAATCGTTCACATCGACCACGGACACCTGACGATTCAGGAGCCCCCCGGAGCAAAGGCCGCTTAAGTTCGCCGCCTGGCCGAGCATCACCGGCCACGGCCGAGGCGATCGAAGACCACTCTTTCAGCAGGCTGCTAACCCGACGCCGCAGCCGCTAATTCTCAGCGCGAACTCGTGGCGAATGCTGATTGCGCCGCTTGCCCCATAGAGGGAACGACTTCGATTCTCCGCGCAGCAGCCGGCGAAAGCGACCACCGATCCGCGATACGCGAGCGGTGAGCCGCCGGCGGTCGGCTAATAATTTTTCCATCGATTTCTCGTCGTGGCAACCGAAGTGCTCTCGCAGCGTGAAGTGATCGGCTTCGACATCGGGAAGCACATAGCGCGGATGGGTGATCGTGTCGATCTGGCCCCTGGGCAGGTTCATAAACCAGGCATCCGTCTTCGTGTGCGTGGCGTCGCAGCCCACGCCGATATTCGAAACCAGATTGACCTCGGGCATGATGCTTAACGCCCCTCGCGACCAGCAGGCATAAACCCACTGCGCGTCCCAAGCGCCCCACTGGCTCCGATAAAGGCCGCTGAGCCAACGGACCCAAGTGGCTTGGTGCACGGCGTCCGGAAAAATTCCCTTGATCATGTGCCGGGCCTCGAACTCGGGCCATGAAGCCATGTGGAAGTCGTAGCAGCGCCAAGCCCGCCGCCAGGTGGCCCAGCCCCAGACATGGGGTATTCGTGAGAAATAATAACTGGCAGGCGAGCGGCGAACCCCGCGCTGAAAATTATCGCCCGATATGTGCATGATCCGCTCGTCGTGGCGATAGTGCGCCAGCAGTTGCTCGCAAAACGGGAAGAAGGAAGCGCTCGGCAGACAATCGTCTTCCAAAATGATCGCCTCTTCGGTCTGCTCGAACACCCAATCGAGGCCCGACGAAACCCGCACGGCGCAACCCAAATTCTCGTCCGAGTAGTTTTTCACGACCTCACATGGCCAATCGATCCGCTCGACAATG